>JAFGRR010000379.1 GCA_016935035.1 Phycisphaerae bacterium
AACTCGCGCGGGCAGGCCGGCGGCTCCGGCAACATCACCTACGGCAACAGCGTCAATCTGCGCGGCATCGGGCCTTACGCGACGTTGGTGCTGATCGATGGTCATCGCGTCGTGAACAACAGCCGTTCGACCGATCCATCGGTCCTGCCGACGCTCGGCGTCGAACGCGTCGAGATCGTGGCGAACGGCGCCTCGGCCATCTATGGTTCGGACGCCGTCGCGGGCGTGGTGAACCTCATTCCACGCCGCAACCTCGATGGCGTGGAAGCTTTCGCCCGCTACGGTTTCGCCGAAGACGGCGCCTTCGATGAGTGGTCCGCCGGCGCGGCGCTCGGCAAGACGTTCGATCGCGGGCAGGTGATGGTCGCCTTCGAGCACGTCGAACGCTCGAACCTCAGCGGAGACGACCGCGACTTTTTCGTGGCAGACCAGCGGCCCTTCGGCGGCGATGACTACCGCACCATGCGTTGCGCACCCGGCACGCTGGTGCTCGACGGCGTCACCTACGCCTTGCCGGACGAATACACGCAGGCGAACGCCGGGGCGATCACGCCCGGAACGGCCAACCTGTGCAACAACCTCATCGGCCAGGACCTGTTTCCCGAACAGAAGTATGACTCGGTCAACGCGACAGCGTCCTACGAGATCACCGATTGGCTCGAGTTCTTCGTCGACGGCTTCTATTCGAAGCGCAAGTTCCAGCGCTACGCCGCACAGCCATCCGCGCGGCTCAACGTACCGGAAACGAACGCGTTCTTCGTCAGGCCGCCGGGCTTCACCGGCACGAGCTACCAGATCGATTACAGCTTCTCGGAGGACATTCCGCTCAGCGGAACGGATGGCTTCGCGGAGAGCTGGCAGGTTTCACCAGGCTTGCGGATCGATCTGCCCTTTGGGTGGGAACTCGAGGCGCTGGCCGCCTACGGCGAGACGCACGATTTCTCCGGCTCGTATGACGGTGTGAACAACGGGGCACTCAATGCCGCGCTGGCCAGCAGCGATCCCGACACCGCATTCGACCCGTACGGTCTCGGCCGCACCTCGCAGAGTGTGATCGACGGCATCTTCAACCAGATATTCCTCGCCCCCACCGACGGGCAGCTGAACTTCTACGAAGCCGGAGCGAGCGGGCCACTGTTCGAGCTACCCGGCGGCGAAGTGCGCGCTGCCGTGGGCTACGAGCGGCAGGAATTCGAGGTCGATCTGGGCGTCGCGCGCGGCGCGCCCGACACGCCGATGACGTACCGCACCTTCGACCGCAGCGTGGACTCGGTTTACGCCGAAGTCCTGCTGCCGATCTTCGGCCCCGGCAATGCCACGCCCGGCTTCGAAGAGCTCGAGCTGACTGCCGCCGTGCGCCACGACAGCTATAGCGATGCAGGCAAGACGACAAACCCGCAGTTTGGCGTCAACTGGACGCCCGTGTACGGGCTCAAGCTGCGCGGCAGCTACGGCACGTCCTTCCGTGCGCCGACGATCCCGGAGATCTACGGCAACAGCTCCAACCTCTATGTTCAGAACTACCAGAACCCTGCTGGCGGCGCGCCGATCATCGGCATCACCTATGGTTCGGGTCCGAATACGGACCTGGGTCCGGAAACCGCCACGACCTGGTCTGTCGGCGCGGACATCGAGCCGCTCGACAACCTCCGGCTGTCGCTGACCTACTTCGATGTCGCCTATGATGATCAGATCACCGGCAACCTTTCAAACCTCACCATCCTGGGCCAGGAGGCGCAGTACGCCGGAACGGGCGTGATCCTGCGGGGCGATGCCGCTCGTGACCGCACCGCGGAGCTGATTGCGGAAGGCAAGCCGGTACTCGGGGTCTTGCCGGGCGGCAGTGTCGACAACGTGACCCTGTTCGTCGATGGTCGTTCGCGCAACCTGGGCAAGTCGGTCACCCGGGGCATCGACTTCAACGTCGGCTATTTCATGGACCTGGGGCCGGACGACACGTTGACGCTCAACGCGTCCGGCACCTACCTCACGAGCTACGAGGTCGCCATCGCTCCGGCCGCCCCGCTCGAGGATCAGCTCAACATCATCTTCCAGCCTCTGCGGTTCAAGGCGCGCGCTTCGGCGACATGGGACCACGGGCCGATCACGGCCCGGGTAATGGCCACCCATGTCGGCGGGTACACGAACAACCTGGTGACCCCGGAGGAGGAGGTGGACTCCTATACGCCGGTGGACCTGACGCTCACCTGGCGCGTCGGCGAGAGCTTCGGTGGGAAGCTCCTCTCGGGACTTGAGCTGATCGGCGAAGTGCGCAACCTGTTCGACACCGACCCGCCGTATGTCAACCTGGCGCCCAGTGGGAACGGCAGCGGGGGCTATGACGCGACGGCAGCCAATCCGATCGGGCGCCAGTTCGCGGTCGGGGCTCGCGTCCGCTTCTGACAACATCTGGCGGGATTGCATGAGCGTGGAGGGTATCGATATCGCAGTAGTGGGTGACCTGGTTCTCGACGAGCCGGACGCCGACTACTGGCTATCGGGCATAGCCCCCGTGCTGCGCAGCTGCGATCTCGCCATCGGCCATCTCGAAGTGCCGCACACCTCCAGCCAGCAGGAAATGGAGGGCGATGTTCCCGCACCGGGTGCGCCACCGGAGAACATCGGCGCCATCGTTCGCGCAGGGATCGGAATGGTCAGCACCGCAGGCAACCATATCGCCGACTGCGGCGCGCAAGGGATCAGCGATACCCTTGCTGCCTTGCACGACAGCGGGATTGCTCACGCGGGCTGTGGAGCCAACATCGCCGCAGCGAGAAGCCCTGCGGTGGCGGACGTGTCCGGCATCAGAGTGGCTCTTCTCAGCTACAACTGCGTCGGGCCGCAGTTCGGCTGGGCCGACGAGAACAGCGCAGGCTGTGCCTTCCTCCC
>JAFGRR010000380.1 GCA_016935035.1 Phycisphaerae bacterium
CGCCAATCCCACCAGCCGTAGAAGAAGAACGACGCCACCACCAGATACGCCCAGCGCGGATTCCGTCTGGCGCGCAGCAGGGGCCACAGCGCAATGAACGCCACAAAGAACAGCAGGAACTCGCCCGAGCTAAACAGCACGGCGTCAGGCCTCGCGGTCCACGGACGGCCGCGCCCGAAGCGCGCACGCCAATGGGCACCGCCCGCCGCTGATGGTGGTCCAGTGGTCAAATCGGCAGCCGCGAGCACGCAGATTGAGAAACGCCGTCTTCAGATCACCCGCCCTCGAGCCCCCCGGGCCAGACACGCGAGGATTGCGCGTTGCGCGTCCGGCGACCCGCCGAACCCCCACTGTGACCGGGTTGCCGTCCTGCCAAGACGGCCGTAACGTTGCCCAACGCCGACGGATGCTCGCGAGGACGGCGAGCGATTCGGAGGCTATGGTCGCGGGGTACCGCCCTTGGATTCCACACCGCCAATCGAAGCCGCCGCCAGTCCCGCAGACTCGGGCCTGCTCTGCCCCGTCTGCGAGTACAACCTCACGGGCATCGCCAGCGAGCGCTGCCCCGAGTGCGGGACGGCGATTGACTGGGACAAGGTGCGCCTCCAGCGCCAGCGTGAGACCGAGCGGATCGGCCCCCCTTGGGAACGAGCCAGATGGCTACTGCTGCCTGTGGCGTTTGTGCAAACTGCCTTGCAGGCGGCCTTGATGCCCTGGCGGCTTGCCGCCCGCATTCAGTCGCGCCCGCCCCTGCTGCGACCGCTGGCATTTCTGGTGATCTGCATACTGACCGGCGGGCTGATCGCCGCCACCGTCAACTCGGCCGGCGCGGCCGAACTGGCGATGTGGGTCATCGGCGTATTGTGCCAGGTGCTGCTGCAAACGCTTCTATTTGCGTGGCTGCTACCGCCGTGGCGCAGCCGGCACCGGCTGCGTTTCTGGTTTGCGGCCAGCGCGTACACCAGCTATACGCTGATTGCCGAGGGCCTGGCGTCGCCGCCCTACATCCTGAACGAGTTGAGCAACTTGTGGCCGCTGTGCGCCATCTGGCACTCCTCATTCAGCCCGGACGCCGACTGGATCACAAATGTCGTCTACTACCTGTGGTGGGTCGGGCTGGGGATCATCGCCTGGGTCCGGCTGGCGCCGCGGCGTCGGCGTCGCGTGGTGCTGGTAGTGCTCCTCATTCCGCTGATGACCTACGCATCGAGCTACACGGGCTGCTACCTGGGCGGCATGGTGGCATAGCCGGCCCAAAAAGGCATTGGTCGGACCTTGGCGTATGGTCCCCGGGCGACTAAACTAGGTTACTGAACCGTTTTATTGCCAGACCCTCCAATGTCGGGACATTACGCATGCCAAAATCGCTGCTTGCCTTAGCGCTCATCCTTGTGTTCGCGGGTACCTCAAACGCCGACGACGCACTCCTCTACGTCCCAATGCCCGTCGCTGACAAGATCGGCGCCGTCGAGACAACCAAGCTCGACATCGGCGAGCCGAAGAACCTCTTCGACAACGATGTCGCCACGCTGATTCGCACGCCGGCGATCAATCCGGCATTCGTGCGTTTCGAACTGACCGAGCCGGTCACCTGCGAGCATCTGCGGCTGGGACTGATCGACGAGAGGCACACGTGGACGCTGAGCATCGCGGACAACATGGACGACCTGCGCGGCAAGACCGGCTCCTACCACGTGCTGCTGAAGGACCAGACCTCGCCGCACGATCGCGTTGATATCGCGCTCGATGAGCCGATGACATTTCGAGCGGTGCAACTGGACGTCAAACGCGAGACGGGCGACGACTATGTGCACATCTCGGAATTCCAGTTCTGCCAGCCGGGCACCATCGACAAGCTGCACATTCGCCGGGTCATCAATCGGCGTGAGGCACATACCGCCAAGGGTCTGACCGACGTTGAGGGGCCGATCACCGTTCCGACGCAGACGGTAGTTTGGCTGATGGCCAGGGCCGAGGCGGGCAGCGTAGAGCTCGACCTGCCGAACGAGCTCGAATGGAGAGCCGAGGGAGATGGCATCGAACCCTTCGGTGACACACCCGGAATGTTCCTGGTTACCGGCGTCGGCCCGCAGCGCATCATTGCCAGTCTCGGCGAATTCGAGCAAACGATTGACGTAGTCGGCACGGCCCGCGAGATCACCAACCGCCAGCCGGACATCGAGATCCTGTTCATCGAGCGGCTACCGCGGATCGACTTCGACCAGCCGGCGAACGACGGCTGGCCCGCCCCAAGCAGCACGGTGACGTGGCGAGCGCACGTATACAACTGGGGCGAAGAAGACGTCCCGGTCACTTACCGCTGGAAACTGGACGGCAAAACGCTGGCCACGGGCAAGGCGGTCATCAAGGTTGGCCCGCCGAGCACCGACGCGACACTCATCGACCTGCCGTGGGAGTGGGAGAAGGTGCGCCACGACCTGACGCTGACGGTCGAGCCGGTCGAGCCGCTCAAGGAGCTCATCACCGCCGACAATACACTGACGATTCAGACCGACGCGGTCACGGTCGGGTTGTGGGTGGAGCAGACGTTGTGGGAGTTCCACCACGCGAACCAGCACCGTCTGCCGACGCAGGACGCCAACAGCTTCGCCGGCTGGGGCCAGCGCATGATGCGGCAGTGGAACAAGATGTTCACGGAGAAAACCTGGCCGGAGTATCCGGAGGGGATCGTCGAGCGCGTGCGGCTGGACAAGGTCGTGGTCGTGCCGGACTTCGCCTTGCCGCTGCACGGCGGGCTACCGTCGAACAACCCGGATCTGAGCGACAAGACCGTGGACATGACCTGGGGTTGCGAGTCAGGCAGTCTGGCCCCGGGCATCCCCGGCGGGGAAGAGGGCTGGTGGTCGGTCGAGCGGGCGCTGAAGGCGTTCGAGGAAGGCCGCATCGAGCAGAAGAAGGAAGATCCGCCGTTCTGGTGCGGGCTGGGCTATATCCACGAGATGTGCCACGCACGCTACCTGGTCGACGGCTATGGCTTCAACGTCCACGGCGGGAAAGGCGACGACGCGTCCAAGTACCTGCTCCAGGTCACCGACAAGCACGGCCCGATCCTGGGCCGTTACATGCCGGCGGATCAGGACATTCAGCACTGGCGCAAGTACGTCGGGATGATGGGCGGCGACTATTGGTCGTGGAGTGTATTCGAGGCGATGTGCTGGAACCGAGTTCGCGGCCAGCGGGCACGGGGCGGCAACTGCAATGCGCCCAAGACGATCGGCGAGTTTCTGCAGGACATCCCCGAGCGGGTCGTGCTCGATTTTGTGGATACCGAGGGCGAACCGCTGGCGAATGCGGAGGTATGGGTGTATCGCGCCCGCGGCACGGGCGTCGACTGGTACTCGAAGAAGTACGTGGATGAGCCGGATCTGAGAACAAAGGCCGACAAGAACGGACGGGTCGTGTTTGACCGCACGCTGTGGGCCGAGGATGGCAAGATCATCCACACGTACGGCCACTCGAACTCGGTCGCCCTGCTGCGTGTGACGTATAACGGGCAGCACTACTTCCTGTTCGAGGAGGTCACTGACGCGAACCTGGCCTACAACCTGGGTCAGCGAGGTGAATGCGTTTTCAAGCGACAGATCAAGTTGCGCGATGGCGAGCCATCGCCCGATGAATGGGATGTCAACGCGCGTTGGGAGCCCGAGGGGACGGGCTTCGGCAAGGGCTAGACGCGCTGACACCGACGTGTGTTGTCTCCGCCGGGCCGCGGCACCACTTTGTTCCAGGTGTCGCGGCCCGCACCCTTTCGCGATACGTGGAGACGCCAAACAGAGCCGCGCCCGTAAGGAAGCGGTTGATTGAGGGACCGGGCGTTACCCGGCACAACCGCCCCCTCACTATCGCGGCTCGGATCAGAATCTGCGTCTTGGCGTGGATTTCAGAGCGGTGGGCGCACACGTGGCATGGTCGCCCGGATAACGCTAAAGTGCCCGTACATGGGTGGTTTTCAGCACTCCACCCCTCTTCTGGCACGAGGCAGCGATCCCATGACATCGTCCGAATCCTCCGCGAGCAACCGACAGACGGCCCGCAAGTCCGCCGTGCTCGAAACACGCGCCGCATCCTCACTGCTTTTTGAGATCGCCTGGGAGGTTTGCGCCCAGGTTGGCGGCATCTACACGGTGCTGCGCAGCAAGGCGCCGGCAACGGCGCAGCGCTGGCGCGACGCGTATTGCCTGATCGGCCCGTATCGCGAGAACACGGCACGCATAGAGCTCGAGCCGCAATTGCCCAGCGGCCCGATCAAGGCGACTATCGACGATCTTTCGCATCGCGGTATTCACA
>JAFGRR010000381.1 GCA_016935035.1 Phycisphaerae bacterium
GTAGCTGGCGGCCACCGGCACCTCGTGCCGGCGCAGGCTCGTGGGCGAGGAAAAGTTGCGGATGGTCTGGTCGGCGAGTTTGCCGTTAGGAACGATCACCATGTGTCCGCCCAGGGTGCGCAGTCGTGTCTCCCGCCAGTTGACGAGGACCACCTTGCCGATCTTGCCGTCCACCTCGATCCAATCGCCCACGGACAGAGAGCGGCTGGCGTGCAGGGACATGCCCGCCAGCAGATTGCCCAATACCCCTTGCATCGCGAAGCCGATGACGCCGGTGACAATCGCGGTTGATGTCAGCAGCACGGTGATTCTCTGGTCCAGTTGATAGCGGATCAGCAGGAAGGCGACGACCACGACGATCGCCAGTCGCAGCAGGCCGCGCATGAGCCGGTTGAGAGGACAAGCTTTTCCCATCTGCACGAACAACTCGACGAACAGTCCCTCCACCAGTCTGACCAGGGCGTAGATGGCCCAAAACGTCAGCCAGACCTGGTCGTAGCGAGGTTGAGGCGGTGTGAACTTGCCGTGATCGAGCCAGGACGCCAACGGAACGGAGAGGATCAGGACGACAACGGCAAACGCAATATAGCTCGTCAGTACTCCGATGAACTGGCGGCCGGAACGTCGACTCGGCTCGGTGCCCTCCGGCGTGATGTAACGACGACGCAAGGGCAACGATAGCAGATACGCGACAAGCAACACGACGGCTGCCGCTGCCATATCGATATAGTACAGTACAGGGGGTTCGAGCCATTCCGGCATAGCAGGTGCCTTCCTAAATCACGATCCATTGACCGGCCCGCGCCAGGGCGGCTCCGGCCATACGTTCTCTCACTTGCCTCTCCCGAGCGAGGAGTGTTTCGTCATCCGCTTGCGGCGCGTGGTGCCCGAGCAGGACGCGCTCGATGCCGGCCGATTGCGCGATGACCAGGCAGTCCTCCCAGGAGGTATGACCCCAGCCGGCGAAGGTCTCTTTTTCGGCCTCGGCGAAGTGCGCATCGATGACGAGCACATCTGCGGGATCGGGTTCACGACACATTTTCAGAAACGTTGCCTCCTCGACGGCGGTCCGTCTGGCCCATTCGATATCGGTGGCGAACACCAACGACGTGCCGGCATCGGTATCGTCAATCCGATAGGCCATGCATCCACCTGGGTGTGGTACGAGACAACCGCGGACGTGCAGGTTCTGCCGGAGGAAGAGAATGGGGCTCACCCCGTTCGGAGGCGACGCAGCGGCAGGGTCCCGCGTCAAAGCCACGAAGTCGATGCGCGCGTCCATCTGCTCCCAGGATATCGGCCAATACGGTGGAGCCAGCAGCCGTGTCACGGCGTCGCGGACACATCCGTCAGAGAAGGTCGGCCCCGTCAGGCAGAATGACCACTCCGCCTGATAGAACAAAGGGTTCATCACCAGCCCGGCCATATGGTCGAGATGGTAGTGTGAGAATAGCACGGTCACCAGGCCCGGTTCTGTCCGGGCCAACTGCTCGGCAACGGCACGCATGCCGGTCCCGGCGTCGAGTACGAGTCGCTCCTCACGCGAGCCGACCACCAGCAGCGACGTCGTGTCACCACCGAATTCTTCAAAGGCACCTCCGGTCGCCGGCTGGCTGCCGCGCATTCCGCCGATGAAAAGCCGCGTGCTCATTTCTCCGTCAGCCCCCAGACCCCATCCCATGCTTCCGGAGGATGGGCGCACAAGTTGGCACAGCGCCGCGCGTAATGCTGAGCGGCTGGGTCGTCAACCAGTTGCTCGAAAACCTCCCGCGCCGCGGCGAAGTCGCCTTTGCGGAAACGTGTCAGTCCGGCTGCGAAAACGTCCGCGCCGGTCGGCGCCGGATCGGTCGCCGATCCCGTCAGTTCATAAACGGCCACCGCCGTTTTCCTGCCCACCACGCGCAGGTCCGCCAGTTGACGTCCTTGAAAGGCGCCCGACGCCAGCCGCCATGTACTCTCGGCGACCATGGTCTCGGTGCCGAAGGCTTTGTTGGCGCCCTCGAGACGCGACGCCAGGTTCGCGGCGTCGCCCAGGATCGTGTAGTTGAAGCGTTTGCGCGATCCCATGTTGCCCACGACGACGTCGCCGGTATTCAGACCCACGCGCATGCGCAGCGCGGCGCCGGTTCGCTTTTCGTAGGTCTCGCGCAGCTCGGCCAGGCGTCGCTGGCAGCGCAGCGCCGCCCGGCACGCCCGCACCGCGTGGTCGGACTGCTCCAGCGGCGCGTTCCAGAACGCGATGATCGCATCGCCTTCGTATTTGTCGAGCGTGCCGCCCTCGTCCATGATGATGTCGGTCATTTCGGTGAGGTAGTCATTCAGCAGCGTCGTCAGCTCCACCGGCCCGAGCCGCTCGGAAAACGTCGAGAACCCGGCCAAGTCCGTGAACATGATCGTCAGTTCGCGTTTCTCGCCGCCGAGTTGCAGATGGGCCGGGTCGCGGAGGATCTTCTCGATCACCTCGCCGCTGAGGTAGTGCTTGAACGCTTGTTTGATGAACGCCTTCTGGCGTCCCTCCGCCCAGTAGTTCAGCGCCAGTGCGCCGACCAGGGACAGCGCCGAAGCCGTCTCATGCGCCGCCACCGGCCACCATTGTCCCTTGGCGTAGGCGACGAAGCCCACGAGCATCGGCACGCCCAGCCACACCACGGAAAGCGATCCCGCCTGCCACCAGCGACCGCTAAACGTCAGCGATACCGCCGCGGCGAGGGCAGTGGCCAGCACGACGAGGATCACGGTGGGTGTCGCGGCGTCCGCAATGAACGAATCGGTGATGAGATTGTCGACGAACGTGGCGTGCAGGACGACGCCGGGACACTTCGGGTCGACCGGCGTCGGCCGCAGGTCCAGCAGGCCCGGTGCGCTGCACCCCATGAAGACGTAACAGTCCTTGAAGGTCTCAGGCGCGACCGTCGGCGTATCGTCTTCACGCAGCCGAAGTTCGGATTGGATCACCGCCGCGGCGGAGATCGCTTTCGCCATGACGTCGCGACCGCGAAAACGCAAGACGACGTTGCCCTTGGCGTCGAGCGGGACAACCTTCTCGCCGATCCGAAGCTGCGCACCGTCGGTTGTGACTGTCGCCGGCTGAGCGGCCAGCCACGTCGCCAACCCGAGCGCCGGGATTTCGACGCCGTCGAACCGACAGAACGGCGCGATGCGCCGGAACACGCCATCGGCATCCGGCGTACCCACGACGTGCCCGGCCGCCGCGGCGCCCGCTGCTATTTCCGCGACCGGGAACAGCAGATGGTTTGGCTCGGCCATCGTCGCCATGTCCATCGTGACGTTCGGACGCGGCATGTACTCGGGCCACGCGTCCAGGCTTCCCCCCGGCATCAGCGCCAGGACCGCCGGCGCGCCGGCCTTGAGGGCCTGGCCCATTGCCTCGTCATCCGACACGCCATACACGGTCGGTTCGGTGAAAAGCATGTCCAGCGCCAGCGCTCGCGCCCCGCCCCGCGCACAGAATGCCGAGA
>JAFGRR010000041.1 GCA_016935035.1 Phycisphaerae bacterium
ACTATCCGTGCCGATCCCCGCCGCGACTCGACAACTGGGGGGCAGACCGACATGCCCGGCAGTGAATCAACATCCTCTGACACTGTACTAAACAATTTACCACGATTCCGAAATGGTGGCAACCCGGCTAGGCGTAGCGAGCGCGTGGCCGGTGAATAGCCTTGTTACCGGGGCGCTATGCGTATCTCGAGCAGTTCGCCGCCTGACTGGATATCGATGCCCGTGGCCGCCTGTGCCGCGGGGATTAGTACCACGTCGCCTGGACCGAAGTGTTGCTCATTAGCCGCCCAGGAAAGGCGTACTTTGCCGGCAAGCAGGACCCAGACCAGCATCTCGCCCGCCGACAGCGAGTGCCGCTCTCCGGTCGCGATCGTGGCGCGGTCGATCGTGAACCGCCGGCACGTCATGCACCGCGTCATGGTCGTGAAGCTCCCGGCCACATTGCGAACCGGTTGCCGGATCTCGTCGGGGCGCACATCGTAGCGTGTGTTGGCCGCCGCCTGTTCCAGATGCAGGGCGCGTGGCTTGCCATCGAGCCCGGTCCGCCCCCAGTCGAAAAACCGATAGGTTATGTCGGATGGAGTCTGCACCTCGGCGACGACGATGCCGGCTCCGAGGGCATGTACCGTCCCGCTCGGCAGGTAGTAGCATTGGCCCACCGCGACGGGGTGACGGCGCAGGAGGTCCGCGAACGCCGGCGTGTTGGTGGCCCGCTCCACGTCCGCTGGCGTAACACCATCCTTCAGGCCCACGAACATCTCGGCGCCGGGTTCCGCGGCCATCACGAACCAGGCCTCGTGCTTGATGCCCGAGGCCCAGCCTTCCGGGTCATTGGCTGCCGGCTTGGGATGGACCTGCACGCTCAAGTTCTCGCGCGCATCGAGGAACTTGATCAGCAGCGGGAAGTGTTCGTCTACCAGCGGCGCGCAGCCGAGCAGATCCGCGCCCCAGTCACGCACCAGGTCCGACAGTGTTCGGCCGGCGCATGGGCCCTCGCGCACGCGCGACTCGTTGTCGGGCAGGCTGACCAACTCCCACGATTCGCCGATCGGCGTGTCGGGCGGCAATTCCTTCGCGAACAGCCGCTCGAGCGTTCGACCGCCCCATGGTTTCGGCTTGAACAACGAAGTACATACGACTGGACAGACCGGCGTGGTCATGGTGTAGGACTCCTCTCGGCCGGGCAGCACAGGTATGGGCGCAAACGCGCGACCGTGATTGGGCCGATGCCGGGAATTCGATCGAGGTCCGCGGCTTCGCGAAAGGCCGGGCGTTCGCTGGCCAATTCGCGCCAGGCGACAATCGCCGCCGCTCGCTTGGGTCCGATCCCGGGCAGCAGGGCCAACTCCGACGGCGTCGCGCGATTGGGATCCAGCCGCAACAGAATCGCTTGCTGATGAGCAGGCTGCGAAAGGCCCGATCCAGCCAGCCCGCGCACGTTGGATGCCAGCAGCACCAATGCGATGAGCGCGGTGCTACCGACAGCGCGGCGTCGCGCCGCGCGTGTATCGGCGCTGTGCGCGGGATGTGTCGTGGTCGGTGTCATTCAGTCGGTGTTGAGCGCAGGGACCGGCGCAATTCAACCAGTCGATCGAACGCCGGCTTGGGTTCGAGGTTCTCGCGCAGCAGGCCGCCACCCGGGAGCCCGTCTCCCAGCCCGTCAGCCAGTGTGTGAACGCACACGGTCTCGACAAACGGTTTCGACAGGGCGATCTCGAAGAACGCGTAGAGCCAGTCGGCCTGAGCCTGGTCCGACCACGGCGCGTGCCAGTGGCCACCGCTACGCGCGATGTCGTCGCCACAATCCAGCGACGGCACGTTCACCCCCGTGATGTGCAGTACCGGCTTGCCGAGATTGGCCAGGCGATCGATCATCGAGCTGATCTGGAGCATGTCGCGCAGGTGATAGCCCTCGCTACCGATCCCGTAGAGGAACTGAAGCCCGAAAGCATCAAACGGAATGCCGCTCTGTGCGACCATCTCGGCATAGAGCAGCGGCGGCACGGTGCGCTGATTGCGTGCGAAGTACTCGCCCCAGGGTTGCGTCAGGTCGATGATGACCTGGCTGCGCGGTGCGGCCCGCTTCGTGATAGTCGCGGCCATGCGCGTCAGCTCGATCATGTGCTCGAAATTCAGCGAAAGGGCGTCGCTGGCGTGCAGGCCGCTGACCGCCACCCAGGCGCGGACGTGCTTGGCATAACGCTCGACCGTGCGGCGCACGTGCTCGCGCGCGTACTCGAACACCGTGTCGTAGTCGTTTTCCCAGATGTACATCCAGTCGGGCAGCGAACTCACGCCGAACGATAGCAGCGGCCCACCGTGCAGAGTGAGCTTGGCGGTTTTGCAGGCCTGCACCCACTCGTCGATTACGTCGTATTCGGCGCCCTGTTCCTTGGGCTGAATGTCTTTCCAGGTGAACGGGATGCGAACAAAGTCGACGTTGCCCGCGAGAGTCTTGACGAGCCCGGGGTCGGGCAGTCCGGCCGGTACGTTGACGCCCAGAAACTGATGCGTGAATCCGCGTCCCTGCTGGCGGCGTGACAGAAAAATGGCCGCGTGAAACCGCGACATCTGCTCGGCAGCCCAGAGACTGCCGGCCAGCGAGGCCTCGGCGCACTTGGCGGCCTTGACGGGATTGCCCTGGTGTTCGAGGGCCTCGACGAAGAGGTCGCGGGCCTCGTCGATGCGTTTGGCAATATCGTCCATGCCCGGATAGTCGAACAGCCCCCATTCCTCACGCTTGAAGTTGATGCGCATCAGGCGGTGCCGGGCCAACTCGACCTGGAGGATGTACGGCTCGGGCCGCGCGGGCAAACGCGTCGTCTCGAGCTGCACCGCGCCAAAGCCGGGAACGCTCCATAGCAGTGACAGCGCCAGCGGCTCGTGCACCCGGGCATCGCAGAGGATGACGCCATCCTTGAGTTGGACACTTCCGCGCGCCGGCACGCTGTCCGCGCCGAGCAGGTGAGCGCCGTGCAGTTCCGTGAGACGTTGTTGGTCACCCGTGGGGGGACATGCAAACTTTAGCACGCGCTCCACCTTCCACAGACAGACAATCGGCGGCCCGGCTGCCTCCACCACCACGGAGAGTGTGCCGCGACGGGGCCCCATGACGTCATGGTACGAGCGCGACGCCCGCGCGAAAAGCGCTCGTGTCGAGGTTTCACCGCTTAGTCGCGCGGAACGATCGTGATCTGGATCGTGTCCGAATCGTACGACTGGCTGTCTATCACCGTGATTTCCAGCGTGACGGCCGTCATCTCGGCGAGATCCGCAGGTGTGTCGACACGCGTGATGGCCGCGCCGGGGCTCGGAATCTCCAGCGTGATTGTCCCTTCGGTCTGCTGCCAGAAGTACGTGATCGGGTCACCGTCGGGATCGCTCGAGCCCGTCGCATTGAGGACGATGGTATCGCCGGCAGTCACGGTCTGGTCCTCACCGGCGTCGGCGGTCGGGGCCGTGTTGGCCACCGGGGTGGTGTCCCCCGATGTGTCACCCGTTGGTTGCGTAGCGGTTGGGCATCCGCCGATCACGAAGCAGAATGCCAGCAGGCCCGCCAATGCCGGTCTCGACCGCCCAGTGCGGTGGTTCATAGCGTCATTCCCAATCCGAGCGTTCCGCGCGGCAAAACGGTTCACGCCGGCCCCTGGTTGTCGAACGAACAGTGTTGCGGTTGCCGCCTTGCGGTTATACTGCGCTACAACAATTCTAGCAACGCGTGGCGGCCGGCGCGGGCTCCTATCGACGTGTCGGCGAACGCGTCGGGGTGGTCGCCAGGGGCCGTCGCGAGGCGACGTTCGAAGCGGCTTGGGCGACTGCTGGCTCGACACGGAGTTGTCGGAACGCGATCCTCTGTTCAGCGTCAAGCGGCTGAATCGGGACCTGGAGGTTAGAGATGCCGGCGAATGAAGATGTCGTCAAGTCCTGCGAGAAGTGCGGCGCCACGATTTACCCGGAACACCTCGAACAGCACAAGGCGGATCTGGTCGGCGGTAGACTGCTTTGCCCCTTCTGCATCCAGGAGGAGAAGGTCGCCGACCCAACCGTCGTGGCCGCCGTCGCCGCCACGCCCGAGCCCGCCGCCGAGCCAATTCAACTCGTCGATGTCCTCGACGCGGCAGCCGGGGCGTCGGCCGGCGATCTGAAGCAGTACGGCGGCGGCGGAATTACCTTCGACCAGACAGCCGACGGCGACGAGGGATATCGCCGGCCGGTCAACCCCGACACACGCACCGCGACGCGCTGCCGGACCTTCCACGGCAAGCTCAACGACGCGTCGATGAACCACCTGAACCGGCAGATCAACGAATGGGTTGATGCCAATGATGACATTCAGATCAAGTTCGTGACCAGCGACATCGGCATAGTCGAGGGCAAGCACGCCGACCAGCACCTGATCCTCACCGTGTTCTATTGAACCAGACCGGCCGGCGCCCGAGCAGTGCTCGCGGACAAATGGGTCTTGCATGAGAATCGCGCGGTTTCTGTCCGAAGATGGGACAATCCTGTCCGGCGCGCTGGTGGCGGACGGGATTGCTCGGCCGTTGGTGGGTGACCTGTTCACCGGCCGCTTGCCTCGTGACGGTGATTTTGCCGATGATACGGTAGGTGTCCGAGAACTGCTGGCGCCCGTGTCGCCGCCGAACATTTTCGCGATCGGCCGCAATTACGCCGATCACGTCGCGGAAACCGGGGCTCGACGCCCGGAGAAGCCGCTGATATTCATGAAGCCCACGACGGCGGTGACGGCGCCGGAGCACGCGATTGTTCTGCCGTCCGCGGCGCCGGCGCAGGTCGACTTCGAGGCTGAGCTGGCGGTGGTGGTGGGGCGCCAGGCACGGGCGATCAGCGTGGCATCAGCCCCGGACCACGTGCTGGGCTACACCTGTGCGAACGATGTGACCGCTCGTGACTGTCAGGCCGCCGACAAACAATGGAGTCGCGCCAAGGGCTTCGACACTTTCTGCCCGCTCGGGCCCTGGATAGTCACACCAGACGCGCTTGACCCGACCAATTGCCGCATCAGCAGCCGGTTGAACGGTGAGTTGATGCAGTCGGCGGTCACCGACGCGATGGTGTTCTCGGCGCTGGAATTATTGAGTTTTCTCTCGCACCAGTTCACGCTGTTGCCGGGAACGGTTATTCTGACTGGGACGCCTGCCGGGGTGGGGTTTGTGCGTCAGCCGCCCGTTTTCCTTCGGGGCGGCGATCGAATCGAGGTGGATATCGAAGGGATTGGGACGTTGTCGAACCCGGTGTCCGACGCGCCGGGGCGCGATGGTGCCTGATGCACCGTCGCGTGTTCCACGCCCATGAGTGCGGTGGGGCCGGGCGCCCCGCTGCCTGACTGTATCCGATTAGTCCGCGGTCATCCCGCGCCATCCCGTCTCACCAGAGACCGGGAATGGTCCGGGAGCATGCAATCGCACAACTGGAGAGTGTTTTGCCAACACGGCGACCCAAGGGGAAGTTCAGATCCAAGAACGCCAAACACCGGCCCGGTGGCCAGCAACGACGACATGAGACCCAACCCGGTCCACGCCGCCCATCACAGCCACCAGGTCCGGTTGCCGGTGTGCTGGAACTCACCGGCCGCGGCGACGGACAACTGCGCGACCCGAAGCGCAATCTCGCGGTTCGTCCCGATGACCCGTATGTGCCCGCTGAAGTCGTCAGAAAGTACGGGTTGCGCGGCGGCGAGCACCTCGAAGGCGCGATCGAGCCCGCGCAGGGCGGGGCCAACGGGACCCACCTGAAGCTCACAAGTGTCAACAACATCGAAATCGCCAACTGGGAACCGCCACCCGTCCTCGAAGACACCACCGCCATCGATCCCGATCGGCAACTGCGTTTCTCGACGCCCGGCGGCCCACATGGCATGTGGATCATTGATATTCTGACGCCGATCGGGTTTGGCCAGCGCGGCCTGCTGGTCGCCGCCCCACGTACCGGCAAGACCGTATTGCTACAGCAGATCGCGCACGGCGTGGCCACCAATTACCCGGAAGTTTACATGATCGTCCTGCTCGTGGACGAGCGTCCGGAAGAAGTGACCGAGATGCGCCGTAACGTG
>JAFGRR010000382.1 GCA_016935035.1 Phycisphaerae bacterium
CCGTCGGTGCGGAAGCGTTGGACGCGGTTGTTGCCGAATTCGGCGACGACGAGCGTGCCGTCTGAGAGGCGGTCGATGCCGTATGGGAAGCGGAGCTGGCCGGCGTCGCGGCCGATACCGCCGAAGGTGGCGAGCAGGTCACCGTCGCCATCGAAGTGGCAGACGCGATGGTTGCCGGCGTCGACGACCCAGAGGGTGTCGTCGGGAGCGATCATGATGCCCTGCGGGCGCAACAGGCGGGCTGCATCCTGATCCGGGCCGCCGAAGCTGAACAGCAACTCGAACTCCGCCGTGAACTTGTTGATGCGGTCGTTGCCGCCGTACTCGGCGACGTAGACGAAGCCTTGGCTGTCGACGGCGACATCGGTCGGCAGCCGGAACTGCCCGGGCCCATCGCCGAACGAGCCAAACTCCGCCAGTTGCTTGCCATCGGCGTCAAAGACCAGCACACGGCCGTAGTGGGTGTCGGCCACGAAGACGCGCCCGTCCGGCGCGACGCCCAGGCCGACCGGCTTGCCAGCCGTCTGCTGCGGCATCTGCCACTCGAACAGGTACTGGCCACGTGTGTCGAAGCACTGGATTCGCGCTGACTTGTCAACGATGTAATAGCGATTGGTGCTGGCCGCCGCCGCCCGCGGATAGTCAAACTCGCCGGCATCGTGGCCGGCGTGACCAAATACGAACAGGGGGTCAACGGTGTGCTCAGCCTGACCGCAACCACCGGCGAGCATCCACAGAATCAGCAGACCCGGCAGCGCTCTCATGGCGGCAATCACGGCGAAACAGGTGTGCCCGACGGACTGGCTGGCTGAGCCTGTGCGGGCGGCGCGCGCATCGCCTTGGCACGCGTGATCGCCTCCAACAGGCGCTCACGTGTCACGTCGCCCTGGCCCGATTGCAGCATCCGGCCACGCGAGTCCAATATCACGAACGCCGGCACACGCTCGATGCCCCACATCTCGGCCAGCGGCATGTCCACCAGCGTGTCCCATTGCAGCGGCACGCAGTTCAGGTCGGCCGTGGCCGCCAGGACATCCGGGTCAAGCAAAACGGTATCCTCAAACTCGGTGCACGCCAGCGACGTCCAGTCTCGTAGATAAACGAACGTGAGCTTCCCCTCGGTGCGGCTCAGCTCCTGCACGTCGGAAAAGGTGTAGCCGCGCCAAGCCATGCCGCTGCTGCACGCTGTCTGGGTCGCGGCTAGCGCAACTAACAAGACGCCGACGGCGCAGCAACGTGTTCGCGCCAAAGCGGCGTCAAACTGTTTTGAACATACGGCGGTCTGGCTGTGCATCCCAGGCGGAGTGTAGCGGCACGGCTCGCCGACCGCCACTGCCACCATAACGCTCTCGGCGGAGTTTCGCCGGACACCGCGATTGGCAGCGTGCCGATGCCCTTGCGATCGCCAACCTGACCCTCGCCGATTGCATGTGCACGCCCTCACGAGGAGAATACCAGTCCACAGTAGACCGGAGCGCGGCGGGATTCCGTCTGTCCGACGCATAGCGCGGATGTCTCGGCCCGGCCCGCCCACTAACGCCGCGGACGCGTGCCGCGTGTCATGGATGGCCATGCAACGCATCGAAACCATCGACGCCCAATCGCTGCCGGCGGCGCTTGAGATTCTGCTCGCCGCCAGCCCGGCCCGACCAGCCAGCGAAAGCCACATCAGCTCGTTCCTCCAGTACCTACGGGAAAGCCCGGTGACCTGGCGGGCGTGGCGGGACGGCCCGGTGGCGGCGCCGCGCGGCCTGTTCCTGGCGTTGCTGCTGCCTGGCGGGACGGCAATCGGGATGTTGCCACCGATCGACGCGGCCACAATCGAAGCGCGGGCCCAGCACGACGTAGTCGCGCATGGGTTGAACTCTTTGCGTACGCTCGACTTGCACTATGCTGAGGTTCTACTGGACCCGGCCGCCAAAGCGGAGGCCGATCTGGTGCACGAACTTGGTTTCAAACGGCTGACGACGCTGGACTATCTTGAGCGGAGTGTCACGTACCCGTGGTGCGACCCGCCAGCCGGCTCGATCGAGTGGATCCCCTATGACGACGGGACACACGCGCGTTTTGCAGCGGTCCTCGAGTCCACATACGCCAACAGCCAGGATTGCCCCGAACTGGCGGGGATGCGTCCCATTGACGACGTCATCGCCGCCCACCAGTCCAGCGGACGTTTCACCCCGGCCTTGTGGGAGATAGCGGTCGTCGCCGGCCATGACGCGGGCTGCCTGCTGCTCGCGCCGTTGCTGGCGGGTCCCGCTGCGGAACTGGTCTATATGGGTGTCGCATCCACGTCACGCCGCCAGGGCATTGGAGGCGTGCTCATGCGTCGTGCACTGGAACACTGCCGCGAGCAGCAACTGCGTCGCCTGTCAACGGTGGTCGACGACCGCAACGAGCCGGCGAAGTGTCTGTACGGCAGCTTCGGCATGCGGGCGTTCGCGCAACGCGACGCATACCTGCTCAAGTGGCGTTAACAGCCCACCAACACGACAGTAGCGCTGCGCTGCGCACTCTCTGATGTAAGCCTCACACGGTTCGTTGATGCACAAACAGCGTAAAACCAAGTGTTTTAGGGACATAACGCGTTTCGCCGCGCCCGCGGTGTCGCGGCGGGTTGGGGGTCGATTGTGGACAACCTGTGAAGTGCGAAAAAACTTATCGCTCACACTAGTTGCCACTGCATGAGTTACGTGTTTGACATCATTTCGCGCGGACAACGTCGTTGCAGGCACGCTTGGGCGGCGATATATTGACGCCTACTCAGGGACGGTTGGAGAGCCATTTCCGGCTAATTCCGCCAAGACGTATAAATCATAAACCTTGGCACATCGGGGTTGCCCCAGAGGTGACGAGTGGACTCTGTGGCCGCGCAGAAAATATGCACGATCAGGGAAAGTGTCGCGAACCGCATCGGCGAAAGCCGCTTCAAAACCTGGTTTGGCAGCGTCGTTCAGTTCGACCTGAACGACAATCACCTGTCGATCCAGGTGCCCAACGCGTTCGTCGGCAACTGGATAGCCAGCAACTACCTATCCGACGTCGAGGCGGTAGCACGTGACGTCGTCGGCGGCATGTCCGCGGTGGACGTGCGTGTTCGCGCGGTCGCCGCGGCCGAGCCGCCTGAACGGCCCCCCCAGCCGCGTCTGGCGACGCCGGCGCCAGCAGCATCGCCGGCGGGCGATCGGCCGGCGCGATTGCGCGGCGATCTCGATTCATTCGTGGTCGGACCGTGCAACCAGTTGGCGTATTCCGCCGCGCAATCGGTCGTCGCGGCACCGCATGAAGCGTTTCGTCCGCTGTTCATTCATGGCGGATGCGGCCTCGGCAAGACGCACCTGTTGCAGGGCCTCTGCAACGGCGCCACACGCAAGCACCCGACGTTGCGTTGGTGCTATCTGTCGGGCGAGGAATTCACCAATGAATTCATCTGGGCCGTCAAGGCCGGCCGCATCGACCAGTTCCGCGCGCGCTTCCGCAGGGTTGATCTGCTGGTAATTGACGACATCCATTTCCTGGCCAACAAGAAGGCCACGCAGCAGGAATTCCTGCACACGTTCGACGCGCTCGAAGGCTGCGGCCACACTGTCGTCCTATCGTCCGACCGCCATCCACGCGCCATCGCCACGCTCACCGAGACGCTGGTCAGCCGCCTGATGGCCGGCATGGTGGTCGAGGTCAAGCCGCCAAGTTACGAAGTGCGGCGTGAGATCGTCCGTCGCCGCGCCGCCGGCATGACCTGCCGCATCGCTCCGGAGATTCTGGATCTCGTGGCACGCGAAGTGACACGCAACGTGCGTGAGCTTGAGGGCGCGTTGTACAAGTTAGCGGCGCTGGCCTCGCTGACACGCGAGCCGGTCACGCCCGACCTGGCGCGACTGGCGCTCGAGGACTACATCATTCCCGAGCAGCGCCCGCTCGAGCCCCCGGATGTCGAGCGTGTGGTGACGGAGTTTTTCGGCGTATCTCGTGAACGACTGCACTCGGCGGCACGCGACCGCACCGTGAGCCTGGCGCGCGCCATCGCGATGTACCTGGTGCGCAAGCACACGACGCTCAGCTTCCCGGAAATCGGCCGGGCCCTGGGCAAGAAGAACCACTCCACCGTCGTGATGGCGGTGCAGCGCATGGAGCAGACACTCGCCCAGAGTGGCGACGTGCGTTGGAAAACGCCCGCCGGCGCGGCCGCCAGACCGCTGGCCGCCCTGCTGGCGGAACTCGAGGGGAAACTCGAGCGACGGAGTCAGTGACAGCCGTGACGAAGCGACTCCGGTCGGGGACCACGCACGCGTGCATACCACGCGTGCGTTTCCTTTTGCGCCGAGCGGCCAGGGCAACCACCCCTACTGCCCACATCCGCTTCCCGGTATACTAACGTCACAGGGACCGTGATCGAGGCGATGTGCCGGACCGGCGCACCGCCAATGTGTCATCACATGATCGCGTTTAAGCTACGCCAGGGTACTAGCGCTGCGCGCGCACAGTCGGGAGCGTTCGCATGAAGTCTCGCGCCACCACAATCCGTGTCTTGCTGCTCGCCCCGTTGGCCACGCTTTGCTCGCTGCCGGGCTGCGTCAGCGGCTTGATGGACAACATCGACATGCTGCTAGCGCCCGGCGCGTATGAGAATGCACTCAACCTGCCGTACAGCGACGTGCTCCCGCTCGCGCGGCTCTTCTATCAGTTCTGGGTCGGATAGGTCCCGCCATGCCCGATTTGATCATCAGGCATCCTGATGGCCGGCAGACCACCGTGACGCTTTCGCGTCAGCCGGTGCGCATCGGCCGCGGGCTCGAGTGCGACATAGATCTCGGCGCCACGGACGCCGAGGTCTCCCGCCGACACGCGGACATCTGGCTCAACGACGAGGGCCAGGTGGTCGTCGCGGATCTCAAGTCAAAAAACGGCACGCGCATCGATGGCCAGGGAGCCTTCTGGGACGACACGCGCGTGGCATATCGCTCGATTCAAATTGGAGAGCATCAGATAGATATCGCCGGCGCGCCAACGCGCACGGGCAGCACCATTGCCGGCCCGGTCGAGTTCGGCCCCGACCGGCCGCCCAATGCCGGACAACTGACCGTCTTCCCGTCCAGCCGCGGTTTTCAGCTCAGCCAGGAACGCCTGTCGCTGCTCATGAAGCTCAGCGAGCGCATCAGCGGCGCGTCGCTCGACCGGCGCGAGTTGCTCGAACAGGGACTCGACACCTGCTTCGACACCTTCGGCTTCGAACGCGGGTTGATCGTGGTCAAAGCGCCGCGCGGCGAAACCGAACCACCAGTCACCCGCAACGTCCAGCCCGAGCAGATCAGTCGCACTCTCATAAACCGCGCCCTGGTCGACGGACAACGCACGATCGTCAACGACGTGGAGACCGATCTGCGCGGCAATATCAGCGAGAGCCTCGTTCGCTTCCCGATTTGCTCGGCCTTGTGCGTGCCGCTGGTGCATCGCGACGAGATCCTCGGCGTGATCTACGGCGACCGCGTCACCGACACCGCGGCCAGGCCATATCAGGCTGAGGACGTGGACTTTTTGGCGGCGGTCGCGCAGCAGATCGGACTGGGGCTGGCCAATCGCCGACTGTTCGAGACGCACCTGCGCATGCAGCAACTGGAGCGCGAGTTGCAACGGGCCCGCGATATTCAGCGCCAGTTACTGCCGGCCGAACCGCTGCAAGCCGGCCGCGTGACCATCGCCGGCTACAACGAACCGTCCGAAGCGGTCAGCGGCGACTATTTCGACTACTTCACGCTCCCGGACGACCGTATCGGTTTCGTCATCGCCGATGTAGTCGGACACGGCCTGCCCGCCGCCCTGCTGTCCACCAACCTCCAGGCGGCGGCGAACGTGGCCCTCAGCGGCATTGACTCACTCTCACACGTCGTCGCGCGCATCAACCGCCTCATCTGCCGCAATACGCTGCCCCACGCCTTCATCACGGCGATTCTTGGCATGGTGGACACGCGCAGCGGCGACATCACGTTCGTCTCCGCCGGCCACCCCGGACCGCTGCTGGTCGGCCAGGAATTCTCCGAGGCAATCGACTGCCACGGGGCGCTGCCGCTCGGTATCGACGACGAAGAGGAGTTCGACGTGCTGACGCTGCACCCCGAGTCGCATGTCAAGGCGATAGTCTTCTATACCGACGGTTTGATCGAGGCGGCCAACGGCGATGGCGAGCTGCTCGGCTTACCGGAGATCAAGAACACGCTCGCCACGCTGCGTGAGCCCACCAATAAAGAGATCATCCGCGTCTTGCGCGGACGCGTCCGCAAACACCTCGGCCGACTCGATAACGAGGACGATCTGACGCTGCTCACGATGCAACTCGCGTAGCGGCAGTGCGTGGTGCGCTGCCGCCCGAGCGCCCCCCCGCCAACCCGACGATAATCGCCACGAACACCATGAGATACAGGCACATCGCGATGATCTGGTCGTCGCGGCCATAGTGAATCGCGTTCAGCAGCGTGATGGCCACACTGTCGACGTTGGGCGGGCGCACCAGTTGCGTCGCGGCCACCTCAGTGAACGACAGCAGCCCGACGATCATGCCCGCCGACAGTAGCAGCCGCGCCGTCATCGGCAGACGGACGCGGACGTACGCCTGACGCCAGCTCGCGCCGTCGCTCTCGGCATGCTGCATGGGCAGTCGTGTCAGCGCCTCACCCGCGACACGCAGCGCCAGGATCGCGATGACGCCGTAACGCGCCACGCCGACAAAACTGACGATGAGCCACGATCGACTGAACAGGTCGGCGACGTGGTTCCAGCCCGGCAGCCACGAGATGGTCGCCGGTCCGAACGCCGCCGCGAACGCATCACCCACGAGCGCCGGCGGCATCAGCGCGCCGACAACTGCCAGCATCATGATTGTGTCGGCCGCCAGTCGCAGCAAAGTGCGCCAGGCGCGGCTCGACATGCGTTTCGCCCAGCATAGCGCGAAATCCACTCCAATCGCCAACATGATCGCGATCAGCGCCGCGCCGACCGCGTAACACAATCCATCCGCCCAATCGCACGCGTAAATTCGCCAGATCTCGACAAACGCGTGAATGCGGCGCAGCCGTGAGATCAGAACGACCCAAGGCGCAATCAGCACAAGCGCCGTCGCCAGCCCGATGACCAAGCCGGGGCGCACGCCGACGACCGTGCCGCCCAGCGCCCAACGGTCCTCGCCAAGTTGCGCCAGATCATCCGCGAGCCGCGCGAAGTGCGCACGCACCGGCCACAGAGCCGCCAGCACCAGCACCAGCAGTGCCACTAGTGGCCACGCCAACAACAACGCCTGCCCGGCCTCGGGCCGAATGAGCACCTCGCTGAGCACTTCGGTATTCCAGGTTTGCACGAGACACAGGTGGCAGATGGCGTATTCCGTCATCGCAAGCAACAGCACAGCCCCGGTCGAAACCGCCAGCCACCCCGCCATCACGCGCGTCAGAACATATAGCGTCGCTCGTAGCGGCGATGCGTCGAGCACGGCGAGTTGCAGCGCTCCGCGACCTGCCGCTCGCCACCCGCTGTGCAGCACAAACGCCGCCACCGGGCAGCACCACGTCGCCAAACACCACACCGCTCGCCCCGGTCCGATCATCCATGACGGCCATGCCGTCGCGCCGCGCGCGCCGACGTTGATGCCCTCGGGCAACATCGGCAGGCTCCAGGCGTAGGCGTAGATGTACGGCGGCGTAAGCAACACCACCAAGCTGAGCCAACCGACAACACGCGGCACCCACGACGGCCGGCGCACCGCGAGCCCCGCCGCCAGCCCGGCCCCCAACACCTGTGACAAAAGCGCCGCCGCCAGCGCGATGTACACGCCGCGCCACAGGAGGCCGATCCGCCGCACACTCAGCCCGGCATCAGCCCACTGCCCGGCGCGCAGCGCATCCGCCAGTGCCACCCCCGCCGGCACCACCAGACACAACCCCGCCAGCGCGACCGTCACGACAATGCCAAGAACCACCCAGGCTCTGCCCATGCGACACAGTGTCACGCGTCAGACCGCCGCTGACAATAAGGTCGAAGAAAGCAACGCGACAACAGAGCCCGAGTGGAAGCGAAGGGCATATTGTCGTTGGTGGCGAATAGTGAAGCCAAATACGCCCAACGGAATGCAGACCGCCACACCTTATGCGAAGCACTCGGCGCGTAAGCCCAGCGTTCTGACGGCCTCGGCGATCTGCTCCAGCGTTGCCAGCGGCAGCGGCGTGACATATGACTCGGCCGGTCGGCGGGCGGCGGTGTAGATCTGCACCAGCGAGATCTGCCCACCCTGATCCGTCAATTCACTCAAGCGGCCAACGTATGCGTCGATTTCCTCCGCCGATGGCGGCACCCCATGCAGGCACGGGAAAAGCGACTGGATCACTATCGGCCGAACGCGGGCCGTCGCCAAGATGTTCTCAAGCACGTGCACCAGCGAGTGTCGCGAGCGGGCGACGCGCGCGTAGTGCTCCTCGCTTCCCGCGTCGAGCTTGGCCCAAACTTCGCCGTTGTGCTGGTCCAGAAAAGCCAACGCCTCGGCGACCGCCGGCCGCGTCAGAAAACACGCGTTCGTGATGGTCACGATCTTCGCGGCGGTCAGACCGAAATCCTGGCGCACCTGGGCGGCGAGGTAAGCGGCCTGCGGATAGACGATGCTCGCGGTCGGTTCACCGTCGCCCGAGAACGCGATATCGTTCAGTTGGCGCAGCGCTGGCGGGATGGAACTAAACTCCGGCTCATCGAACAGGGCTTCCCAGGGGCCGGCGATCGCGCGCAACTCGGCAGCCAGCACCCCCAGATCCACCTTGCGCACGGTGACCGGCTGCGTACGGTCAACCTGGCAATACACGCAGTCGAAGTTGCACGCCCTATCGGGGCTCAGATTCACGCCGATGCTGAGGCCCCGCGATCGCCGCGAAATCACGGGATAGACGTACGTGAAGTTCCGCCACTGCCGCGAGTGGTTTCCGAACACGGTTGTGAGAGGAACGGGCTTGCGCCGCTCGGCGGTCATGGCGTGTTTTTCCGATTACGCGGCCAGCCGGCCAAGGGTGACTATCATCATTTGCTAGAGGTCTCTCCTCCGGGCGTGCCGGAGGATTCTCGGCAGGGTGTAAGCTGGCTCGCCCACCTTGCCGAACCGGACCGGGGCCCGCCTTGCACCAGCGAGGCGGGCCTCTCTTTCATCAATCCGCCTGCGGGTTACTTACCTAGTATGCGCAGGTGCTCCCCGACGCAGCGCTCCAGCACCGCGAGGTTGTACCCGCCTTCCAGCACGCTGACCAGACGACCACGCGCCAGGCGGTCCGCGAGCTGCACGAGCGTCTCGCTGATCCAGGCGAACGTCTCATCTGTCAAGTTGAGATTGCCGAGCGGGTCGTCGATATGCGCGTCGAAGCCGGTCGAGATCAGGAAGAACTGCGGCGCATAGCGTTCGATCTCGGGAATGATGCGGCCTCTGAAAGCAGCTCGGTAGGCGTCGTCATCGGTGCCGGGCATGAGCGGGATGTTAACCGTGTATCCGCGACCGGGCCCCTCACCCGTCTCATCCTCGTATCCCGTGTGCGGATACAGGTACAGCGGATGCCCGTGCAGGCTGATGTAGAGCACGGACGGGTCGTGCTCAAACGTGTGCTGCGTGCCGTTGCCGTGGTGCACGTCGAAATCGAGGATCAGGATGCGTTCGTAGCCATACGCGTCCTGCAACGTGCGTGCCGCTAGCGCGATGTTGTTGAACAGACAGAAACCCGCCGCCCGATCGGTCTCCGCGTGATGGCCCGGCGGACGAACGGCGCAGAATGCCCGGCGTAGCTCGCCCTCCGCCACCAGCCGAGCCGCCTTCACCGTGCCACCCGCCGCCAGCCGGGCGATGTCCCAGCTTTCAGGGGAAATCGGGCAATCGGGCGAGTCGATGTTCGGCCAGCCCTGTCGGCAGGCGCTCTCGACGTGCGTCAGATACGACGCCGAGTGCACGCGCTGCAACTGCTGCTCGGTCATGAGCACGGGTTCGATGGGCGTGTACGGCTCGGGGAGGTCGAGGGCGTCGATCGCCGCCTTTATGGCGTCCAGCCGCACCGGGCGTTCCGGGTGGTCTTCCTCGGTGATGTGCTGTTTGTACCGGGCGTCGTGGAGAATGCCGAGTTTGCTCATACCACACATTCTAGCTATCAGCGGCGGGCAAGTCTGCGCCGAGTTGGCAACCCGGGCTGGGGCACCTATGATGGGGTCCAAACCGAGGCGTCAGGAGTACGGACTAATGCAACAACAGAGCATCTCCGTGTCGTCTTTGCGTCTGGTCATCATAGCAATGATGGTTGGGATCGTGGTGCTGGGCGCCGTGGTGCTGGCTATCGGCAAAGGCTCCGCGGCCGACCCGGCGCTCAAGAAGCTATTGCCATTCGCTCCCCTCGTGCTGGCCGTGCTGGAGTTGGGAGCGTACTTCGTTCTCCGAAGTGTGACGATCGCCAGCGCCCGCCGACAGAATCCACAGCCGCTGGCCCCCCAGGACGCCAAGCGTGCCTTCACGCCGGCCGTGCTGACCATCTGGCTGGCGTCGGCCGCCATGATCGAAGGTGTGGCGCTGTTCTCGCTGGTGGCGTTTCTGCTGACGGGCGTGTTGTGGCTGCTGGCGTTGCCGGCCGCCGCACTGATCCTGTTGGCCCTGCGGTTCCCAAGCGAGTTGAAGCTGGAGCAGGCCGTCAGGGTCGCGTCCGGACAAGAGCACCTCTGACTGGAACGCCAGGCTACAGCAGGTCGATCGCGTCAACGTCGATGGTCATCCGCTTCACACCGGGCCGCAGCCGCTTTTCCGATCGAGCGAGTTCGAGCAAACGCTGGATACAGTCCGTGCGCGGACCGCGAACCAGCACTTGGTAGCGATACATCTCACGCAAACGCGGCACCACGCACGCTCCCGGTTCGCTGATCATGAGATGTGGATCAACGCGACCCGCCATGGTCCGTAGCGTGTCCGCCAGTTCGGCTGCCGCCTCACGCGCACGGCTGCGGTGCTCGTCCAACAGCACAACGCGCGCGAGGCGCGTGAAAGGTGGATATCCCAGTCGGCGTCGCGATTCCAACTCGCGCGTGGCGAAGCCCTCGTAATCCATCGCGATCGCCGCCCGGATCGCCGGCGCGGTAACATCCTGGCTCTGCACGAGCGCCAGCGATTGCCCCTCCTTGCGACCGGCCCGCCCCACCACCTGCATAAGCAACTGCAGCACACGCTCGCCCGAGCGAAAGTCCGGCAACGCCAGGGCCGCGTCGGCGTCGATCACGCCGACGAGCCGCACGGCGGGAAAATCAAGCCCCTTGGCAACCATCTGCGTGCCCAGCATGATGTCCGCGTCACCTGCTTCGAAGCGGTGCAGGGCCGTGCGATAGCTCTCGCGGTTTTTCATGGTGTCGCTGTCCAGACGCAGCAGGCGCGCCGCCGGCACCAGCTTCTTCAGCATCTCCTCGAGCCGTTGAATGGCGAGCCCGCCGCGTTCCAGCGTGCCGCCACAACTGCCGTCCGCGCAGCGTGTCCGTACTGGCTCCGTGTGCCCGCACTGATGGCACTTCAGGATGCCGACATCCTCGCCGCGCGGCGTGGCACGTTCACCGGCCGCCGTCTCTTGCCGCTGATGCAGCACAAGGTGGCTGTCGCAGCGCGGACACCGCAGCACCGCCTCACAACGACTGCAGCGCAGATAAATCGCGTAGCCGCGGCGATTGTGCAGCAGAATCGCCTGCTGTCCGGCCGCATGCGTGTCGCGCAACTCGTCGGCCAGTGTCGGAGCCAGAAGCGGTGCGTCACGCCCGACGCGCGCGGCCGGCGTTTGCAGCAGTCGCACCTCCGGTAACCGCGCCCCCGGCACGCGTTCAGGCAGCCGCAACAAACTGTAATGGCCCATGTGCTGGGCGTTGTGCCAGGTTTCCAGGGCCGGCGTCGCCGAGCCCAACACGACCGGCACCGCCTGAATCTGGCCGCGTTTGATCGCCACGTCGCGTGCGTGAAAGAACGGGGCCGCCAGATTCTTGAGACTGGTCTCCTGCTCTTCATCAACGACGATCAAGCCCAGTCGCGGGCATGGCGCGAACACCGCCGTCCGTGTCCCTATCACGACATCAACGACGCCGGCGGCGATGGCCCGCTGCGTTTCGACGCGCATGCGCGGCGTAAGCTGGCTGTGCAAAATGGCGACGCGCGAGAACCGTCGCGCCAGCCGCTCCACCACCTGTGTCGCCAGCGCGATCTCCGGGACGATCAGAATCGCCTGTCGGCCGGCGGCCACGACTTGGCGAATCGCGCGCACGTAAACCTCGGTCTTGCCGCTGCCGGGCACACCAAACAACAGGAACACGCGGAAGCCGTCGGACGACAACGCCAACGACGAGATCGCGGCTCGGGCGGCCTCCTGTCCCGGCGTCAGCTCCAACGCATCTTCGGGCACGGCTGGCGGATCGGCCGTGATATCGAACACCGGAACGGGCGGCACGCGAGGCTCCTGACGCCGCTCTATCTCGACTAACCCGCGCTTGCACAGTGATTGGATGGTGGCTGGCGTCACGCTGGCGTCAGCCAGCGCATCGGC
>JAFGRR010000383.1 GCA_016935035.1 Phycisphaerae bacterium
AATGCGCTCTTTCGCCGGGTGGAACTGTTCGCACGGCGCCGTGCCTACGACCTCGGCGAGCTGGACGCCGGTTCCGGGTGGACCGCCGAGCGCTGGGAGGAGGTCATCCGCGCGTACTTCGGCGAGCACGACGACGTAAGCACCGGCGCCGACGCCCGGGGACCCGCAATGCTGATCATCGACCGGCAGCCCGGCGTGTGGCGGCTGCGGCAGATCCTCGACGATCCTGCGGGCGACCACGACTGGGGCTTTGATGTGGAGGTGGATCTGGAGGCATCCGACGAAGAAGGCGCGGCGGTCATTCGTCTAGTAGACGCCGGGCGTCTGGACTAGACAGCTAATCAATGACCCGTCGTCCTCGGGACGAGTCGGCGAAAAGTAGAGGCCGGTCACCCTACGATCGCGACCCGGGGCGAAAGTTGGCCAGGAGTCGAACGTATGTTCTAATGAAGCTGTAGCGCCCTGCCCGCTAGCTGCGGGCCGATGTTCAAAAGGAGATCGCCACAAGGATGACTGTAGACACTCTGACAGCAGAAGTGCCGTCCACCAACTCCGACACTCCAGACGTCACCGTTCCTCCTGTCGAGAGCACATCGCCCGAGCGCATGCGGGGCCCCGACACGTCCGCCGCTGCCGAGGCGAAGCCGAAGAAGACTCCGGCCAAGAAGGCGGCCGCCAGGAAGAACAAGACTTTCGAGCTCACCCTCACTGTCACCGGTTCCGCAGACGGCGAATGGCGTGCCGAGCTCAAGCAGGGCACCACCTATGTTGCCCGGAACCTCGCGGTCGCAGCCGCGGCTGTCTCTCGCGCGGCCAAGGAATTGCACGACGACCTCTCCGCCCCGATCGACGAGGTCATCGAAGAGGGGCGCTCCCAGCAGGCCGCCAGGGTCGCCGCCCTCGAAGCAGAGCTTGAGGCCGCCCGCAAGGCCCTCGCCGAGCTGGGCTGAGATCAGCCGGCATATTGATAGCCGGCCGCCGCCAGCGGGTAGGCGCGGCGCGCAAAACCAACGATTAGGCAACGACTTCGGCCGTGGGCCAAGCGCGGCCCAGCCTGTGATCGGTTGTCAACAACACCAGTCCTGCCGTATCGGCCAGTTCGACGTAAAGGGCATCGGCCAGACGCAAGGTGTCGCGCCGCGCCCACGCCCCGGCAAGCAACGAGGGCAGGTCGTGACGAGTCACCGGCGCCTGCCCCAGCTCATCAAGTGCCGCATCAACCTGCGCCATCGTCAGCACGCCGCCGCGCTGCATGCGCCCCAGCGCCGACAGCACCTCCGCATCGAAATGCGCGGGAGCGTGCATCCCCGTCCGCGCCAGTCGCGCACGCACCGCCGCGAACCGATCGCCGGTGCGCGCAACCAAATCCACGATCACACTGGCGTCGACGACTACCGGTTCTGTCGGTGTCGAGGACGCGGCCTGGTTCACGCGCCAAGCTCATCGCGGGCGGCGTCAATCGCAGCCAACACGTCTTCATGCCGAGCACCCGTGCTTCTAGCCTCCAGCCCCTCGAGCCAGGCATCAGTCGCAGAGTTCTCCAACTCGGCACTGATCGCCGCCTGCGTCAGCGCTGAAATATTCAACCCCCGCGCCCGGGCGCGCTCCGCCAACTCATCCGGCATATACACATTCAACCGCGCCATACACACAAATATACACACAGATATGTGTGTCCGCGGCGATCGAGGCACCCGGGTCAACCGAGCATCGCCTCGCCGAGGAAGGGCGCACGGATTCTTCTATCTATGCTCGCAGCCGGTTTCGTCTTCGACCCAGTGGCTCACGGCCAGGCCGGGTCGTCAGGTGCGCTTCGACCAATTCGCTGCTGCCGACGCCAGTAACACGTGCGTGTCACCGACCGATACACGTTTAGCTCCGCGTTTATCGGAATAACCGCATTTGCAGCAAACGCGGCGAAGGACTGTACGAGGGGTCGGTCCGTACCGAGACCTCATTTGCATGCCGGACACCCAGGGTCGGCACCGCGCGATCCGAGGCCGCCACGGGGTGCATGTTGGGCAGCGGCAGGGTTCTTGCCGATGGCACGACCTACACCACATCCAACGGGACGCTCATCACCTGTGTCGACGGCATGATTTGCCGGTACAGCAAGTCGGGCAAAATTGACTGCAGAAACTTGCCTGCCGCTGGCTGAGGTTCGGTCGCCGGAAGGAATTCCATCGCCCAAGCCAGGGGCAGAACCGCCGAGCCAACTGCCACCCGAAGGTGTGGGATAGCGCCGTCTCAAGCCAGCGGCAAGCTCAAGCGGTTCGTACCACTCCCGCGATAGCTGTCACGCGAGATGGTGGCAGACCGCCCGGACACCCCCGGATACACATGACGGCCCCGCGGCGCGGCCACATCGTTACCATCGGTCACTTTGTTAACATCCCTCGGTGCGGGACGGGCCCAGGACTGCGAGCGGTCGGCACTCACGCCCTTTTTCCCGGCGTGACGCACTGCGCTACGCCACCGCGGTCCCGGCACTGGCCGGCCTTGGCGCAGTATCAGCCGCGCCTGCGGCGGCCGCTCGTCCCACGCTGATCG
>JAFGRR010000384.1 GCA_016935035.1 Phycisphaerae bacterium
ACGACGAAGACGGCCGACGAGACGTCGGCCGCTACATGGCCTGCCGACGCCGGCGCGTCGTGCGTATCGACCACCTACGGCCGCCACGAGGGCGGTCGCCACATGGGCACGTCAGTCATGGCGGCTCGAAGTCACGTTTGTTACCACGCGTTCTTCGCTGAGCACATCACCGTTCGTGCCGATCACCACGTCGTTGACGGGAACATCGACGGCGGCGCGGCGGCGTGCCTCCAGCACGGTCCGCAGAATTCCTGCGCAACACGGGACTTCCATGCGAGCAACCGTGATATCCGTCAGATCGTTGCTCCGGATCATCTCTTCCATCCGGCAGACGTAGTCCTCGAGGTCGTCGAACTTCGGGCAACCGATCACGACCGCGCGGCCGTGCAGGAATCGGCCGTGGAACTCCGCACAAGCCACCGGTACGCAATCCGCCGCCACCAGCAGGCTGGCCCCCTTGAGAACGCGGGCGTACGGCGGCAACAGCCGCAACTGCACCGGCCAGTGCGTCAGTTCCGATGACTGGGCTGTCGCCGGCACCGCTGCTTCGTGAGTACGACTGAACACCTTCAGTTGCGCGCCGGGACAGGCACACTGAGGCGGCGGCGTGGCCGGACCGTGTGCATGCGCCACATCCGGGCAATCTGTGGCTGGTGCGGGCTTCGCCTGCGCCGGCGTGGTGCGGCCGGCGATGGCCTGCTCGTCGAACTCGTCAGCCTCGCGCAGTTCGATGTTGATGGCCCCATGCGGGCAATGTCCGAGGCAGGCCCCCATCCCGTCGCACATCCGCTCGGCCACGAGCCGGGCCTTGCCGTTGACCATCCGAATAGCCCCCTCGGCGCAGGCTGGCACACACAACCCACATCCGTCACAAAGCTCTTCGTCGATGGTGACAATCTCACGAATCACTGCGATACTCCCAACAAGTCAGTTCCGACCCGAGCCGGCGGGCCTCCCTTATCTACCGGAGTTTCGCAAAGTCCGCGGTGGCGGACCTTGATCTGTATCAAGCCGGAAGGTTTTTTTCTTGCCAACGCCAAGCGAAAAGCGAACCGCAGCCCGTGAAACTCTCCGCAAATGCGGGCTTTTCCGCACGTTAGGCGATGAGTGGATAGACTTGCTCGCATCCGAGGCAACGGTCCGTGTATTCAAGAAAGGGTACAGAATTCTCCGGCAGGGAGAAGAATGCCCAGGGTTATTCTGCGTCGGCAGCGGCCTGGTGCGTGTGTTCAAAGTGGCCCCCAGCGGCAAGGATCACGTGCTGCACTTCGCCGACCCCGGCAAGACGTTCGCCGAGGTCGCCGCGATGGGAGGGTTCACGATGCCCGCCCACGCCGAGGCGGTCGAGGACACCGTCTGCGTCCTGCTGCCCACCAATCGCTTTCAGAAGCTGCTACGCGACCACCACGAGCTATGCCTGCAACTGCTCAGCGGCATGTCGTTCTGGGTGCGTCAGTTGGTGGGCCTGTTGGAAGACGTCGTGCTGCGCGACGCCGGCGGACGCGTGGCACGCCACCTCCTCGAAGCCGACCCCAGCGGCGGCCGTCAGGAATTCACCCTGCCGGTCATGAAGAAGGACCTCGCCAGCCACCTCAACCTCACCAGCGAAACCCTCTCGCGCACCCTCCGCCGCCTGGCCGAAGCCGGCCTCATAGAAATGGGCACGGCCCAGCGCATCCGCATCCTGAACCCCCCCGCCCTGCGCGACGTCGCCGAAGGCCTCCTCCCGGCCGAGTTTGAGTAGATGCAAGAGTCGCGTCCGAGACAGTGAGACGTGAGTGAGGCGTTCAGGTAACCGCCCTATTCTGGCTCGGACTCATCCGCGCTCATCGGCGACAGGATGGCACTGATCTCCGCGTGGCGAGCCTCGCGCTCAAGTTCGAGCGCCTCATGCCTCTCCCGTTCCTCCGGCGGCCAATCCTCCGTGTCGACCGGCGGCGCGAACAGGAAGGCAATGCGATCCTCGATGTCCTCACGCGTGTAGCTTTCTCGCCGAATCTCATAGCCGTCACCATCGACGTAGGCAACGACAAACTCATCAGCTTCCGGCACCGCACGATCAAAGGACACTTCCATAACAACAAGCCCGTCACCGACGTACTTCTCGCTGACCATGTGCAGACGGTCCACGCCGTACTGGTGCAACTGGCCCACCAATATCACGTCCAGCAGCAGCGTGCGGTCAAGTCGATCAACTGGGCTGAACATGTTGTCCCAGGTGTCATCTACACGTGCCTGGGTTTGGTCATCGAGACGATCGACCATCGGCCTCATCAGCGGACCGCAGCCAGCAACCGTCAGAAGGCACAGCGAAATCAGCGTGACTCTCATTGGTCTGTCCCCTTTGTTCCAGCGTGGATATCGCATCGCCGGGACACAGTATACCGCCGCCGCGCGCCCTGCGCCACCGGCGGGTACACGCTAACGGTCAGACAGCAACCTCAGCATCTGTTCAGCGTCGGTCGTCGGAGCCCGGCACGCATGATCTGTGCAAACGTACGCCGTCGCCACGCCGTCGATGGCGCGCTGCTGCCTGGTGAACCAGGCGATGCGGGCAATCGGCGGCTCGGCCAGCCCGGCCGGCCGCAGCAGCACGACCATGTTGGAGATGAACCGCTCACGGAGCTTGTGCAGCATCTCACGTGTATCGGCGGACGCCGGTTCGCCGGCGATGACCACCTCGTATGTCGGGCCGATGGCGAAATCAACGGCGGACAGCAGTTGGGCGTGGCCGGATTCAACACGCGCGACTTGCGATGATCAGGCACTGGCGATGGCGGACGCCTTCCGCTCAAACTCCGCATCGCCGGTGATACGAGCCAGCCGAAGCAGATTGAGCATCGCCACCGAGTTCCCCGACGGAATAGCCCCGTCGTAAGCGGTCTTCGTCCGCAACGGCAGCTCTTCGCCGTCGTCGGCTGTGAAGAACAACCCACCCGCGTCTTCATCCCAGAAGTGCTCGAGCATCTGCCGCGTCAGCGTCAACGCCGCCTCCAGGTCGCGAACCTCGAACGCCGCCTCGTACAGTTCGAGCAACCCCCAGACGACAAACGCGTAGTCATCGAGATGCGCCGGCAGCCCCGCCTCACCCCCGCAGTAGCGCTTGAGCAGCCGCCCACGCTCATCGCGCAGCCGCGTCAGCACGAAATCAGCCGCCCGTCGCGCCGCCGCCACATACGCCGGCTCATCAAGTACCCGCCCCGCCGTCGCCAAGGCA
>JAFGRR010000385.1 GCA_016935035.1 Phycisphaerae bacterium
CTGAGCCGCCACATGTCCTGGTCTTCGAGATAGCTGCCGTCGGACCAGCGATAGACCTCCACCGCGATCGTGTTGGCGCCCGGCTGGAGGTACTGGGTGACATTGAACTCGGCCGGCGTCATGCTATCCTGGCTATAGCCGACCATGTTGCCATTGACCCAGACGTAGAACGCGCTCTTGACGCCGTCGAAGTGCAGGAAGATCTCACGGCCATCCCACGCACCTGGGACGGTGAACTGCCGGCGGTACGAGCCAACGGGATTGCGCTCGTGCGGAATGTACGGCGGATTGGCCGGGTAGGGATAGGTGATGTTGAGGTAGATCGCCTGGTCGTAGCCATGCCGCTGCCAGTTCGACGGGACCGGGATCTCCTTCCACCCGCTGACGTCGTAACCAGGCTTGTAGAAATCGATCGGCCGGTCGGCGGGCTTGCCCACCCAGTTGAATTTCCAGTTGCCGTTGAGCGACTGAAAGTAGGGCGAGGCCTCGCGCTTGCACTCCAGGGCGCTGGCGACGTCGGCATAGGGCATGAGCGTGCAGTGGCCCGGCTCCTTGTTGCGGCTGAAAACCTCGGGGTTCTCCCAATCCAGCGGCAGGTCAGGCCCGGCCGCCCGCGACGAACCGCCCACCAGCGACATGACCAGCATCGGAAGAATCATCGTCTGACAAACTCCCAGCGCCTTGAATCGCATCTTCGACATGTATCTTGCCCTCCAAGTGCAAGCCTTCTTCGCATCACACCCACCGGCATGAGCGCAGCGCCCATCCCGCGTGCGCCCTCTTGTACCAGAATTCCCCAGTCCCCGCAATCCCTGTTCGCGCGCACCGCCAGCGCGGCATTGGTTTCGAAGGTCTGCCCTGCCGGTCGCTGTGCCGTGCTATTCGGCTTCGATGCGGATCGTATGCCGCACCGGCACGAACGCCGCCTTGACGGCCGCGACGAGCGGTTCACGCTCGGCTTCGGTCTGAGCAACCGTGCCTTCCATATCGTCGCGGCCCGCTTGCCCGTGCATCATTGACTTCATCTGGCGGGTCTCGTAGGCTTGCTTCTTAGCAACGGCCTCATCGACGCGCGCGAACGCCTCGCTGGACGGGTTGGTCTCGAAATCGGCGGCTAAGTTGACACCCCGCGCCAACTGCTCGGCGCTGTAGCTCTTCGAGCCGGCGCCCCACGTGACGCGGTAGCGCCCGGCCGGAGCGTTCTTGACCACGAGCATCAGCCGGTTCAATTCCTCGTTGAACGGCACCAGCGACATGCCTGAGCGCAGGCTCGAATCCTGGTCGATCGGACCGGTCGCACAGAAGGGGTAGCGGCTGCTCTCGATCTCCACACCGCTCGCGCCGGCCGACAGCACACGATGGCCCGCCGAGGCGGTCGCCTGCCTCGCCGCCAGGTCCACCGTGATCGTGCCGATGTCCCCGTCCAGGCCCATCGCCTTGAGGAAGGCGTACGCCATGACCAGATGTCCGGCCCAACCTGGATGCACGCCGTCCTTGCCCGAGATCATGTAGTCGGCGCCGTAGCGGCGCTTCGCCTCGAAGCCGGCTTCGAGCATGGGCAGGAAGCAGTCGGCGAACGCCACGTGCTCCTCGCGCGCCAGGGTGACGTCGATATTGCGGAACTCCAGTAGACTGTGGTTGAGGTCGTCGACCGTGCCTTTGGCCCGCTGCACCCACGCCGGCATCTTGCCCACCGGTCCGGCCGCCCCTTGCACTACCCGCACCCCCTGCTCTTTGAACGCGCGGATGATCGCCAGGGATGCCTCGCGGTAGACGCGGCCGTACTCGTCCTGATAGGGCTGATAATTGTGGTCGTTCATCGCGTAGCAGGTGGTGGCGATCGTCGGTTTGAAACGCAGCACGTCGTTGGCCAGCCGCCGCTCCAGGCCCGGCGCCTTCTCGCCGCTCCAGCCATGCTGGCGGACCGTGACCTCCAACTGCGGCACGCACACCGTCAGGTAAGTCTCCATGATCCGCGCGTACATCTTCTGCTCGGTGATCGAGTCCCCGCAGATGGCCAGCCGGTCACCCTGCTTGAGCAGCAACCCCTCGCTCGGCGGCGCCTTGAGCGCCTTGTAGGTAGCCAGACACGGATCGGCAGGTAAGACCTCGTATTCCTCGGCCGCAACCGGAAGAACCGAAATCACGACGGCAAGCAATGAGAACCATAGGTGCTTTTTCATGCGAGTCACTTTAACCGCCTCCATCGAAAAGAAGAAAGAGAGAACCTCCCTGGTCCGGCGCACGCCGAACTGACAACCTGCTGGAGGTAGGATGGTATCATGCCTTCGTCCTGTTGCGCAGCACTATGGCGCGTCGACGTCTCAATCATAATCTACGCTGCCGCCCGTGGCAAAGCCGACTTCCAGCTATGTCGGGCTGGAAATGAGGGCGCGGGCGGTCCAGCGTGCTTGCAAAGCCCGGCGAGGCCGCTATCATGGCGGGCGGTTGGAGATGGTATCTTTACACATTGGCAGCCCGTTTTCGAGGTAGGATTGGAAAGCTCGACACAGACAACCGTCCCGCTGACGCGGATTCAGAAACTCATCGGCGAGCGGATGCTGGCCTCGAAACGGGCTAAGCCCTGCTTCTACCTCGAGCGCCAAGCCGACATGACAGAGTTGATGGCCAGCCGGCACGACCTCAAGCGGTCCCTCGGCGTCAAGATCACCAGCAACACCTTCCTGGTCCGGGCCCTGGCCCTGGCGGCGAGGCAGTTCCCGCTGATGGTGGGCCGGCTCGATGAGTCGTTCGAGACGGCGGTTATCAAGATCGCCGATGCGGTCAACGTGGGCTTTGCCGTCAACAGTCCGCAGGGCCTGGTCGTGCCTGTCATCAAGGAGGCGGACGCCAGGACGCTGGCCGAGATCGCCGCTCAGGAGCGGGAGCTGATCCAGAGGGCCCGTAGCAACAGGCTCGCCCTCGAAGACATCGAAGGTGAGACCATCGCCCTGAGCAATCTCGGGCCCTACGACATCGACTCGTTCTTCGGCATCATCCCGCCGGCAACGAGCGCCATTCTGGCGGCGGGCAATATCGTTCGCAGCGTCGTACCGATCGGCAGCAAGATCGACGTGCGCAAGACCACAAGCCTCTCGCTGGCCGCCGACCATAACATCGTCGGTCCCGAATACGCGGCCCGGTTTCTCACGCGCATCGCCGAACTGCTGGCCGAACCCGAAAGCCTGATATAGGAGGAATCACCATGCACCGCCATCTCAAAACCACGATCGTTTGCAGCATCCTTGTCGCGCTGGTCTTTCCGGCGCAGGCCTTCGCGGCCGAGCCGCCGGTCGAGCTGCTCTGGCCCGCCGGAGCGCCCGACGCCAAGGGCGACACGCCCGGCGACAAACCGACCCTGACGATCTACCTGCCCGAGAAGGACAAGGCGACGGGAGCAGCCGTGGTGATCTGCCCCGGCGGCGGCTACGGCCACCTCGCGATGGACCACGAGGGACATCAGATCGCCCAGTGGCTCAACTCCTTCGGCGTAGCGGGAGTCATCCTGACCTATCGCCATCGTGGCAGCGGCGCCGGTTATGGCTACCCCGCTCCCCTGCAGGACGCCCAGCGCGCGATTCGCACCGTGCGCAGCCGCGCTGCGGAATGGGGCATCAAGCCCGATCGCATCGGCATCCTCGGCTTCTCCGCTGGTGGGCATCTTGCCTCGACCGCTGAGACGCATTTCGACGACAAAGTCTATGACGCAAGTGACGCCATCGACAGCGTCAGCGCGCGGCCGGACTTCGCGGTGCTGGTCTACCCGGTCGTCAGCATGGCCGAGCCGTACACGCATAGCGGCTCCGTCCAGAACCTGCTCGGGCGCAATCCCAGCCAGGAAATGCTCGACAAGATGTCGGGTGAGAAGCAAGTGACAGCACAGACGCCGCCGACATTCCTGATCGCGACCTGGGAAGACACCGCCGTGCCGGCCGAGAACAGCATCTACTTCTATCTCGCGCTGCGCAAGGCCAAGGTGCCCGCCGAGATGCACATCTTCGCGAAGGGCCCGCACGGCTTCGGCCTCGGCGCCAAGATCCCCGGCACCAATGTCTGGCCGAGCCTCTGCGCCAAATGGATGGACGTCATGGGCCTGCTGAAGACCGAGTGACGCGTGGTGTGAATGCCGCCGTCCTCCCGGCCGGAGATCAAGACTCGCCCTGCTCGTGCTCGTCGGGCGAACCCGGAGTGTCACGCGGAACGTCGCTGTCGCGTTGGGCGCCGTTCGAGGGGCCGATGGGGTACCGCTGTAACGGAGGCGGCGTGTACCGGCGCGGGCCGGGCGGATAGATCTCGCGAATTTGAATCGGGGCCGGGGCCTGATGCGCTTCGTCCGCTTCGGCTTGAGGCTCACCTTCGGGTGACACGCTCTCGGGTTCGGACGCAAGAGGCTGCGTCTCGGCAGAAGGCTCGGCCGCGACAGCCGCTTCGGCGTCGGCCACCGGAGGTAGTTGCAGGCCCTCACATTCGGGGTCGTGACTCACTTCGGCAGCGCCACCCGGCAATCCATCGTCGGAAGGCAGAGATGCGGCATGTTGCGCCTCCACAGGTTCAACGACCGGTTCGGGTCGCGGCGCAGGAAGAGACTCAAGATGTTGCGTCTCTGCAGGCGCGTCCATGGCGGCCTGCGGCTCTGCCTCGACGATCGGCTCCGGAGTAGATTCGGGTTCCGTATCCGACGCAGGTGGAGACGCAAGATGCGGCGTCTCCACGGGATTGCCTTCCGGGGCAGACTCGGGTGTGGAGCCGGACGTGACATCCTGTGTCTCCACCGACTCCGGTTCGGCGGGTAAGGGCGAATGACTATTCACCCGGGCCGACTGCGCCTCCGGCTCGGGTTGGATACCGAGGAAGAACTGACCGACGCGCTTGTAGTCTTCAGCGCCGTTGCAGGTGGGGTCGTATTCGAAGATGGTCCGGCCATAACTGGGGGCCTCGGCCAGTTTGATGTTCCGTCGGATGTAGGTCGGCAGAAGCTGGGCATCGGCCCAGGCACTGGCTGAGCCGCGGGCGTTGTTGAGAAACCGCTCGATGTCAGCCCGCACCTCGTTGGGCAGCGAGGCTCGCGTATCGAACATGCACAGCAGCACGCCGGTGACTTTCAGGTCGCGGTTGATGCGCTTGCTGACCAGATCGACCGTTTGCAGGAGCTTGCCGAATCCCTGGAGCGCCAAAAAGTGCGGCTGCAGCGGGATGAGCACCTCCTGGGCGGCCGCCAACGCATTGAGCGAGAGCAAACCGAGCGAGGGTGCACAGTCGATCAGGCAGAAGTCGAACCGATCCTCGCTGGCGTGCATGGCCTCGCGCAGGATGATCTCGCGCCCGACCACGCTGACCAACTCGGTCTCGGCGCCGACGAGATTGA
>JAFGRR010000386.1 GCA_016935035.1 Phycisphaerae bacterium
CCCGGCGAATCACCACCCGTCGCTTTTTGATTAGACTCTTGTCTTGCATTGTTCAGCTCCCCAATGAAGTCAACAGTTGCAGCACCGAGCGCGCCCCGTCGGTCCAGCGTTCGCCGGCGATAGCCTCGGCCATCTCCTGTGTCAGCGCCGACAGTTCGCTATCCGACAGCCACCCGCCGCCCGGCGCCTCGCGCGACAGCTCGGCCGACGCATAGTCGCGCCGCGCCGGCGTCTGCGCCTGTTTGACGCGCTCAGCTTCGATCAGCATCGCGTCGATCACGTGCCGCGCGCCCTCGACGAACGACTTCGCCGTTCCCTCGTCTAATTGCTCAATCACTTTCATCAGGTCCATGATTCCACTCCATTTAGTGTCTTCTGCCGCCATCCGCGACCGCCATCCGACGCGGCGTCGGTACGTGCATCGCCTCGATGTGGGTAGCGTCGGCCCCCTGCGGCCGACGTAGAACGGCCAGCACGCCCTCCGCAATCCTGCGTTGCCCGCGGGGTGCCAGCGCTACAAACCAATCACGCGCGTGTCGGGCGCTACGTCTCGTCCAACCGCTCCAACTGCCGCGACAGCCGGCCGAACCACTCAATCTCCGTCGCCCGTTGAGAACGCAATTCCTCGCGCAGCGCAGTCAGTGCCGCCGTGTTCGTTCGAATGACATCCAGCAGGTGATCGTTGATCTCGGTGACCTGGCCGGCGTGCCAACTTGCCTGCTGCGCAACGCGCCCCGCGCGCCCGCGTTCCTGTCGTTCGTACCACCACATGACAAACAGCAACCCCGCGATCCCCAGCGACGGTATCTGGTCCAGCAGTGGCTCCAACATCACGGCACCAACTCGTACCAGACCGTGATGTGGTGCTCGGCCGCGTACTCGCCCAGGTCCGCCGTGTACGACAATCCGGCCCCCAACTCGGACGTGACGGCGTATTCTCGCCCCAGGACCATATCGATCGGCCGCGTGTTCACCGCGCGCATCCAACCGAGAATCGCGGTGTCAGCGCTGCCATCCACGATCGTGTTCAGTGCCACCGTCCCCGTCACGACCGTGCTGAATAGCACGCGCAGAACCTGAACGCGCTTGCCGGCCACACCCGCCACGAGTTGCGTATCAACCCGTGACTCACTGCCACTCGCCGTTGCCATCGCCATTGCGATTCTCCCGCGCAGTCGTCGGCATACCGCGCCGACGCGCCGCACCAATCACCCCTACAGACCGTCCAGTTCGTCCGCGGTCAGCCGGCGCACACTGCTGGCGTAGCGCGGCGAATCATCCATCACCAGCGGCCCCGCCAGCGGCTCATCCGCCGGCAGATTCACCCGCCCATCAGCCACGTCGCGCAACCACGCCAGCGCCGCCCGATACACGTCCTGCACGCGCGACGGCATGTCGTTCACAAACGGCGAGCTCTTCCACGCCGCGTATTCCGCCAGGTCCAGCACCCGTGCCTGCATGATGTCCGCCAGCTCGGCGTTGACTGTCAGGTCAATCGGCGTCGCGTAGCGCACGGCCAGGTAACTGTTCGCCTCGGCCTCGGCTTCCGCAACGATCTGCTGCGCCGTGGTGGCCGAGGCGGTCGTTCCGGTCACGCGATCGGTCAGCCGGCCGTACATCGTGCTGCCCAGCCGCGAACTCAACTGTGTCGTCGTCACATAAGCCATTTCACACGTTCTCCGCGACACACCTCCGGGCCAGACTTCGGCCCGGAGGCGCGCCACTAGGCGCCGGGCTCCCACCCTTGGCGGCGCCAGTTCTTCTCGCTACGTCAGCGTGACCAGGCACGCGTTCTGCCAGAACCCATAGCCGGCCTCATGAATCGCCTTCACGCCGTACTGGTGCTGGTTCTCGTTGGCCTCCAGCTCACTGCCCTCGGCCAGCGCCGCCGCGCTCGTCTGCGTCTACCTTGCGCAGCGTTTCGATGTTGCCTTTGCTGTTGAGCTGGCCGGTAGGTTTGAAGCCCAGGGCCGCGTAGAAGCCGCGTGGGTTGCCGGCGCTCATGTCGAGTTTGCAGCGCACCTCGGTCGCACCACCGATGCGCACCAGCTCGCGCCCGATGCCCAGCCCGCGGTACGCCGGATGCACCAGCACATTCACCAGCCGCGTGCCGGCAGTCTGCACGGCGACCCCCACCAGGATCGTGTCCAGTTCGGCCACGAAGACCGTGTGGTGCTTGCCGCGCAACATCTCATCGAGTTGTCCACGCCGTAGGAAATAGTCGTCTCGCAGCGCCGTATCGAAAAAGAACGACAGCGGTTGGGCGTCGAGCGGCGTGGCCGGACGCACGCTGAGTCGCGCTTGCGTGGCGGCACGGGGCGCCGCGATGGCGGCTTGTGGATCGCTGTTTGACTGCCGTTTGCCGCTCATGCGTCGGACCTCCGCTGAATGGTCGCCTCGCCGGCGCGCGCCTCGGGTACGCCGAGAGCGGTGTGCAGCCAGCGCCGCGGTATCTCCATACCCAAGTCGTTCACCGCGACGGCCAGCGTGTCGGCCAGCACCTTGGTATCCACCGCCTGCACGAGCGACCGGCGGAAACCCGGCACTTGCACGCCGGCGCCGAAGCGGGCCCGCACGAGCGGCGTCAGCAGGTCGCGTCGGATGGTGGCCCCCTCGTCGCCGATGTCGTCCACCAACAGATCCTCGCGCACGCGGTCATGCACTTCGGCCGCCGCCCGTGATCCGGTCTGCTTGATGTCGGTGGTGAGATGCTGCCCGAGCCACAGAATGGTGATCTCGGTGTTGCAGTATTCCTGAAGGGCTTGATACGGCTTGCCCTGCCCACTGCCCGCTTCCATGAACTTGAGGTCAACGTTCTTGCTGAACGCCGCCACCGCGTCGGTGCCGAGCGACGCGAGCATCTTGACCAGGGCTTTCTTGTCGGCGTCGGACGTGCCCGGATCAAAGCGGGCCACGCGCACGGGCATGCCGGCGATCTGTGAGTAGATCAACCAGTCCTTGAAGCTGAGATTCTGGGCGACGTACAACGCGACCGATGCCCGCATCAGGCCGGCGTCGAAATGGCGACCGGGACGCGGACGCGGGCGATGGACGATCCACTTGGTGGGCTGCTCATCGAGGGCGATGCCAAGCGACGGCTCGTTCTCGGTTCGCACGCGCAGACGCCACGGCTGATTCGGGTCGGCCATCAGGCGTGAGAACGGCACGGGCACGATGTCGACCAGTTGCCCGTCTTCCCAGACCAACTCGGCGACGGCGATGCCATAGGCGATCGCGTTGGCGAGATGGTCGAGCGCCTCACGGAAACGGTCGAGGCCGCTCAGCACGCTCTGGCAGTGGGTGACCGCCGCGTCGTTGTCGCCGGCGGCGGTCGACGTCACTTCCCATTCCAGCCCGGTCAGCGCCAGACGGCGCGTTGCCTCGACGGCGGCCAGTCGCGGCCACTTCTGCAGCATTTCGTCGAAGAGCTCGAATTGCAGCCGCGGCATGCCGGCGTCGGCATTCTGGAGGAACCCGAGAGCCCGCGAGGGAGTCAGGCCGAGCGTTGGGTATTCGCGCGTCGCGTCGTCGCGCCAGGGCCTGACGATCGTCGCCGCCGTTTGCTGCTGGTCGCCGGCCGGAGACAGAAGCGAGCCAAGCGATTTGAGGACGGCAGCGAGGCGTTGACGGGCGTGAGTAAGCACGTGCTGGCACTCCCTTGCACAATTCGCGCCGGCGGGCGGGTCACAACCGCGTGCCCAGTCGCCGGCTCGCACAATTCAAGCGTAGCACGTGTTTCTAGTATTGCTAGTATCGCCTGTTTCACTGCTCACCTTCTGGCACCTGCTGCGCCAGGCTGGCACCTTTTGCGCGCAGATTCTCCGGCCGTCGTCGTGCGTTCCAACAATGGCCCCATGGCCGCAGACAAGAATCAAGCAACAGCCGGTTCACACGGACGCGGCGCAGCCAAGGCTGCGGACATTCAACCCTGAAGGGGCGTCGGGCTGTAGCCACGGGTGAAGCGACGACCGGCCCTGGCCGGGTGTCACGCTACCCGTGGGTGGATGGAGTTTGAAGACACCTGCCCCGAAGGGGCAGAGGAGTCGCCGCCAGGATCGTGTTGATCAATCGAACACGTACCGCTCGTCAACTTCGACCTGATGGGCTTTTAGGATTCTCAGAAGTTCACCCGAGAAGTCTTCCTTCTTGTGGTGTTGCTGCTGATTGGCGATATATCGCTTGACGGCCGCTTCCTGGGACTTGCTAACGGAGAACACCGAATACCCTTCCTGCCATGCAAACGCTCTTGCGCCGGGGAACGTCTCGTGTATCCACTTCGAGGAGCGCATCTTGATCGTGCGCACCAAATCCGACACGCTTGCGCTGGGCCGCCAACGTACGTAGAGGTGAACGTGGTCGACGCTGCCGCCGACATCGTACAGGACGCCGCCTTCCACTCGGACGATGCCGCCGATGTACGAATACAGGCGTTCGCTGATCTCGCCCTTGATCCATGGAGAGCGGCCCTCGGTCGAGAACACGATGTGGAGCAGCAGTTGCGAGAATGTGCCGGCCATCGCGACTCCTCCGCCCCTTCGGGGCGGCAAGACGAATTGGGAACCGTCTCCCACGGGTTGCGTCCCGACGTACGTCGGGACGCA
>JAFGRR010000387.1 GCA_016935035.1 Phycisphaerae bacterium
CGAAGCTGACGACATCCGAGATCGAATCAAGCTGCGCGCCGAACTCGCTGGTCCGCCGCGTCAGCCGCGCCAGCCGGCCATCGAGCGCGTCAAACACCAGTGCCAGCACGATGAGATAGCCGCCGATGGAAATGTACGTCGGGAAATACTCCGCGATCTGCGGGTGAATAACATGCGGAGCGTGCTCGAAATAAGCCTCGCGCATCGCGAGCAGGCCGCACATCATCGCCAGGAAACCGCACACCAGGTTGCCGAGCGTCGCCACGGTCGGCAGCAGACTCACGGCACGCAGCCGGCGGCGTCGACGCGGAGCGATGATGCGCTTGTCGGGCAATTGTGACATCGGCGTTACTCGTCGCGGTAGCGGGCCAGAATCGTCACGCCGGCACGCACGCGCTGGCCGAGGTGGACCACCACCTCCCAACGCGGATCCGCCGGCACAACCAGTTCGGTCCGCGAGCCCAGCTTTATCATACCGTAGCGCTGCCCGCGCGCCAGTTCGGCCCCAGGCCCGACAGCACACACGATCCGCCGCGCCAATACTCCCGCGATCTGACGGACCATCATCGGTCCCGGCAGTGGCGCGGCTGGATCCAGAGTCAGGCTGTTACTCTCGTTGACGTGGTCGGCCTCTGGATTCAGGGCGTTCAGGAAACGGCCCGGGCGATAGTCCACACCTTTGACGCGTCCGGCACACGGGCTGCGGTTCACGTGCACGTTAAGCACGCTGAGGAATATCATGATCCTCAATCGCTTGCCGTCGGCGGAATCCTCCTCGGGTGCGATCGTCACGATTTTGCCGTCCGCCGGCGCCAGCAGAATGTTCACCTCATCCGGCACACGGCGTGGCGGATCTCGATAGAATGACAAGAGCGCCAACGTCAGTACCGCCGGTACTAACCACCACCAGCCGCCGATCGCCGCGACACCGGCGCTAATCGCCGCGCCCAACAGCGTAATCAAGATGATTTCCGGTAGTGCGTAGCGTGTCATGATTCCAGGATTTCGTCGATCAGGGCCGCGACACCGCACTCGTCGTATGGCAGCGTCACGCGGTCGGCGGTGGCCTTCACCTCGGCCCGGGCATTGCCCATCGCCACCCCCAGGCCGGCCTGCCGCAACATGTCCACATCATTCACGTCATCGCCCACCGCGACAGTGCGCGCCGGGTCGATATTCCACCGGCGACACAGCTTCTCGATCCCAAACCACTTGTTGACCTGCGGCGCAAAGGCTTCGATGACCGTGAAGTCCCAGGCCGGCGCACGCAGCACGTTGTGCTTGACGCGTCCGTCGAAGCTCGCCGTCAGCTCGGCCGAGATCGGTTCCAGCGTCCCAGGCTCATCCACAATCGAGATCCGCACCGGCGGCGGTGCCGTGGCTGGCAGGGTATCGACGGCTCGCAGCACACACGGCGACTGTGTCAGGTATCCGTCAACCGCCGGGTGTCGATGCGGCCCGTCGATGGCAAAGCCCTCGACACCATGCTCATCGGGGTCGAATAGCCACAGGACAGCGTAGCGACGCTCCTGCAACCACGCGGTCAGTGCCCGGGCCGTATCGAGATCGAATGGCGTGTATTCGATCGTCCGATTCGTCGGAATGTCGGTCACGACCGCCCCGAAGACCGTCACGGCGGCGTCCAGGTCCAGCCCGATATCGGCGATTGTCGGAGTCGTCTCGGGATACGCCCGTCCCGTGCACAGCACGATGTGCATACCGGCCTCGTGAGCGCGATGCAGGGCCGCCCGGTTGGCCGCCGGCACCTTGTGGTCGCGCCCCAACAGCGTCCCGTCCAGGTCGATTGCGATCAGATCGTAAGCACGCCCATTAGCCACGGCATCACCAGAACAAAGGACTACCGAATATCCGTCACGCGTCCGCATGGCGGTCGCGCATTGTCGCACGCCCCGCCGCTCCTGTGAAGCCGCGCAATCGCCCCCCCACTGGCACCACACCGAGTATCGGAATTTGCCGGGTGCCACGGGCAGGCCCACCGAAGGTGGGTTTGCCCGTGAGACTGCCTAGCCCAGCGAGTGTCGTCACGGGCAGGTCTGGAGACCTGCCCAGGGCACCCGGCTTGGACGCCCATAACACCTAGCCAACGGTCCACGGCGGTCTGCGCTGGATTGCGGCGGTGCGAAGGGGTACGCTAATGGTATGGCCGCGGCGCTGATGTGGCGTCGTGCGGCTCGGGGCGGACTATGGGCTCAGAGGCGCGACGCTCGGCCGGGTAACGATGCAATGAAGCGAGTAGCTTTGATCGGTTCGCCGGACAAGCCGGCGGCCGTCGACATGCTGGACCGGGTGCGGCACTGGCTGCGCGGCCGTGCGCGCGAGGTTTTCGCCGAGATTACATACGACAGCGCCGCCGCCCTGCCGAGCAAGCCTGATCTCATCATCGTGCTCGGCGGCGACGGCACCCTGATCCGTGTCGTACACGGTTTGGGACAGCAGCAGATTCCAATCCTGGGCATAAATCTCGGCAAGCTGGGCTATCTCGCCGAGTTCACTCCCGAGAAGCTCGAACGCGAAGGTGAGTTTCTCTTCACCGACGGCATCCCCGTCACGCGGCGGCTGCTGCTCGAAGTCTGCCTCGAACACCCCAACGGCCACCAGGTCCGCTCGCCGGTCGTCAACGACGGCGTGATCCTGGCCGGCGCGCCGTTCCGCATGATCGAGATGGCGGTCGAGTCGGACGGCGACCAGGTGGCGGACATTCGCGGCGACGGGCTCATCGTGGCCACGCCGTCCGGATCGACCGCCCACAACCTCTCGGCCGGCGGGCCCATCCTGGAACCGACGGCGGCCGCCTTCATTTTGACGCCGGTCTGCCCGCATTCACTCACCTACCGCCCTGTAGTAATGGACGGCAGCCGCGTCATCGAGGTACGGATCAAGGCCGGCAACGAAGGAACGATGGTCTCGATCGATGGACAGACCACTTGGCCATTCCGGACCGGCGACCGCCTGCGCGTGCAGCGCTACGCCGCCGACTTTCTCCTCGTGCGCAACCCGCAATACTCCATCTGGCGCAGCCTACGCCGCAAACTCATGTGGGGCGCCGGCCCCAACACCAACGGCGACACCTAGCCCGCGCGACCCAGACGCTGGCGCGCGACTCACGCCATCAGAGCCCGAAGCGGCAGCGAGGGCGTATTGTCGGTAGCCATCGGCTATCAGCCGTCAGCTCTCAGCCATCAGCACCTCAAGCCGGTCGCTTGACGCTGCCCGGACGCCCCCGATAATCCCCTTGAGTGCGCGGGCCCCGGCGCGTCACCCCAGGTTGGCGCACCGGCCAGACATTCACAGACGGATCAAAATGAAGCACAAAAAGAGGAATGGACCGCCGGATCGCGTTCGGCGTTGGCAACCGACACGTGGGGAGCGCGATGGCGCGCGAGCCGTACAGCTACGCCCGCTCGGGCGTGAGGCCCTCCTGGTCGCGCTGGCCTGCACGACCACTGTCACGCTCACATCGCTGATCTTCCAGCCGCTGGCGTGGTGGCCCCTGGCGTTCGTGTGCCTGACGCCGTGGGCCGTAGCGACCTGCCGCACCGACCGGGCCTGGCTGGCTCATTGGATGAGCTTCCTCGGCGGGTGGGTGTTCTTCCTGATCAACCTGAGCTGGCTGATGCCCGTCACGGGCCTGGGCTATGCGGCACTGGCGTTCTACTTGGCAATCTACTGGACGATGGCCGCGTGGGCGCTGCGCGTCGGACGGCGGCGCGGTATCTCGCCAATCTGGACACTCCCCATCGTCTGGGTGGCCTGCGAATACTTGCGCGCGTTCGTCATGTCCGGTTTCCCATGGCTGTTCGTGGCACACAGCTTCGCCGGCGTGCCGGCATTCATCCAAGTCAGCGACATCACCGGCGCTTACGGCGTGACCTTCATAGCCGTGATGGTCAACGGCGTATTGACCGAACTCTGCCTGTGGCGTTGGCGTACACCTGGTGAACGCCCTCGCCGCGTGCAGTTTGTGGTGGGAACGCTGGCGTGTGTCGGCCTTGTAGGCGGAAACATCGCCTATGGCCAGATACGTCTGGGACAGACCGATCAACTTCGCGAGGGTCCTACCGTCGCCGTCGTGCAGGAGGATTTTCCGCTTGTCAGCACGCCGCCATACGGCGCGCCGCCATCCGTGATCTTTTCGAGCTACCTGGCGCTCGGCGCCGCGGCGGCCGAAACACAGCCAGACCTGCTCGTCTTTCCAGAGACCGTGTGGGCCGCCACGCAGAACAAGACTTTTGTGATGGGCGACAAGCCATCAATCGAGGACCGAGAAACATACGCCGAGTGGAGCCTGGGCCGTTACTGTCACACGGTCACACAGGCGTTCGCGCGTGGTGACTACGCATCCGCCAACCAGGCACTGCTGGCCTTTGGAACCAGCGTGACTTTGCCGCGCCTGCCGGACGGCCCCGGCAACCCGATAACGCTGATCGTCGGCTCGAAGTCTATCGACCTGTTCCCGGAGCAGGTCTACCCGCGCATGCGCCGCTACAACTCGGCACTGGTTTACAACGCCGACGGCGAACAGCGTGACCAGCGCTACGACAAGCGACACCTGGTGCCGTTCGGCGAGGCGGTCCCTTTCCGTGGCGGGTCGTTCCATTGGCTCTACCGCCTGCTGAACAACCTCAGCCCGTTCAGCGAAGGCACCGGATTCGACTACTCACTATCGCCCGGCAAGCAGTTCACCGTGTTCGATCTGGCCACGAGCAGCGGCACCTATCGCTTCGGCACGCCGATCTGCTACGAGGACGTCATGCCGTACATCCCGCGCCAGTACGTCTGGCACGACGGCAAGCGGCATGTCGACTTCCTCGTCAACATCAGTAACGATGGCTGGTTCCTCCATTCGGCGGAACTCCCGCAACACCTGGCCATATGTGTTTTTCGCGCTGTCGAAAACCGAGTCGGCATCGTGCGATCCGTCAACACCGGCATCAGCGGTTTCATCGACCCCAATGGACGTACATACTCACTCGTCACCGACGATACCGGCCGCGTATGCGGCCCCGGCATCAGAGGATTTCGCAACGACCACGTAATCATCGACAGCCGCCCCAGCTTCTACGGCCAGCACGGCGACTGGCTGCCGCGCATCTGCCTCGTGCTGGCGGCGATTCTGTGGCTCGAAGGCATAGTCGCACGCTGGGTGCTCGCGGCCCGGCTACACATCGCCCACTGGATGGAGAAACGCCGTGCTCGATCAAACTAGTCCGCGTAGCCGCCAACTGTCTCTCGTAGTCGGCTGCATCGCCGGCCTCTTGACACTTGTCGGCTGCCAGGCACCGGGTCAGCGTCTGGCCCCCACAGAGAAGGCCGACCTCGAACGCCGCGCGCGAAACCTGCTGCTCGAAGCGACCGAGAGCGAGTTTGACGACGTGGCGATGAACGCGATCGAGGCGCTGGTCAACGTCGATCCGCAGGCCGGCATCGTGAATTTCCGGCAAGCTATCGAATCCGGCAGTTCGCCCGTGCGGTACGCCGGTCTGCTCGCGGTCGGGACGATTCGCGACCGCCAATCTCTGCCGCTGATTCGTCGCTGCCTGAACGACAGCGAGCCGCGTGTACGACTGGCGGCGGCCTTCGCGGCGTTGCGTTGCGGCGGGAGCGAGCAGTCGTATGGTCCGTTGCTGGCAAACGCTTTGCGTGACCATCCGGATGACAAGGTGCGCGCCACGGCCGCCGACCTCATCGGTCGCCTGGGCGAGCGCCGCGCCGTGGCGCGGCTGCGCCGAGCAGTCGAAACCGACAAATCACCGCTGGTCGTCATGCAGTCCTATGCCGCCCTGGCAATGCTGGGTGATGAGGCCGGTGTGGACCAGCTAATCATGTACACCCAGGGGGATCGCGTCGCGCGTCTGATTGCGTTGCAGACCATGGCGGAACTGGCGATTCCTCGCACGCGTGATGCCCTGCGTGATCGCCTGTACGTCCCCGAGACCCAGCAGGAGCACGCGGTATTGCGGCTTATCGCGGCGCGCGGTCTCGGCAAACTCGGATCGGACGAGGGTTATGACGCCGCCGTGTACATCGCCGAGAATGCGGCCGAACTCACGAGCAGACTCGCCAACCCGCAGGATCAGGCTAACGAACGCATGAAGTTGCTCCAAAACGCGTCACTGGCGTTGGGCGCGATCGGCCGCGAGAGCGCCCTGCCGCTGCTATCCGATCTGGCGCGCAACGACGAACCCCCGGTGCAAGTGGCCGCCTGTTACGCCATCTTGCAAATCCTGCATCGAGCGCCATAGGCGCCACGTCAATCCTCGTCGGCTAGCGGCGCGCGTTCCCAGCCTTCGGGCTCGGTGGCGTCGGCGATCACTCGGCCGCGCTGTTCATCGTGGAGCGCGATGAACTCGCCGTTCATGAGATAGGTCATCGGTCGCGTCCAGCCGCCCAGGAAGCGGATCGTCTCACGCTGTGTGTAGAGCCTGAAGCTGCCGCGCAGCCGGTCACCTGGCTCGCGATACAGCGCCAGTATCCCATGCGACGAGACAAAGCGGCTTTCGACCGGCCCGGCTCGCAAGACGGCACGCAACTCGCGTTTTGACACCAGATAATTGCGCGCCTCGCCAGCCGGTAGATCCTCCAGCACCAACGACATCTGAAAGCTCGACTCGCTCAGCCGGCCAAACAACCCGCCGCCGGTCCGCTCCAACGCCACCCAGACCTGTCCATCATCGTCCTGCCACCAGTAGCAGTGATCGATGCGCATGGCATAGGTGCGCGGGGCCGGTGGGTCGATAGCGCGCAGATTCAGCGATGTCAGCTCGATACGCCCCGCACCGGCACAGCCGGCGACCAACGGCAACGTCGCCACGCATATGGCCATGAGCATCGGCCCGCGCAGCCGTCCGTTCGCCGGCCAGGCTCGGTGATACGGCTTGCTCATTTACGCATGTGCCACGGGAAACTGCGCGCACATCTCACGCACGCGCTCGTTGACCTTCTTGATCGTGGCTTCATCCCCCTCGGACGAAAGGGCCGCGTGCAACAGTTCGGCGACGGTCTTCATCTCTTCCTGCCCCAGGCCACGCGTCGTCAACGCGGGTGTGCCCAGGCGCAAGCCGCTGGTCTCGGTCGGCTTGCGCTCGTCGAATGGGATCATGTTCTTGTTGGTGATGATGCCGGCGTCCTCGAGCCACTTCTCCGCCTGCTTGCCGGTCAGGTCTGGATGCACGTCGCGCAGATCGACGAGCATGAGGTGATTGTCGGTGCCGCCGGAGAC
>JAFGRR010000388.1 GCA_016935035.1 Phycisphaerae bacterium
CGAGAGCGACGCGAGTATCGCCAGAGAAACAGCCACCTGCCGAGTCACCTTCGACGATGTACAGCTCAGACCGGCTCGGATCGCGCTCCGAACAGTCGGCCAGCTTGCCGGGCAGCGTCGTGCTCTCCAGCAAGCTCGTGCCGCGCCGCACCAGGTCGCGCGCTTTTTTGGCCGCGTCGCGGGCGCGCATGGCCGTCATGCACTTGTCCACGATGCGGCGCGCTTCGCGGGCATTCACTTCCAGGTATTCCGCGAAGACATCCGCCGCCACCGATGACACCGCCCCCGCCACTTCCGGGTTCATGAGCTTGACTTTGGTCTGGCTCTCGAACTGCGGATCGGGGTGCTTGATGCTGACGATAGCCGTCAGTCCTTCGAGCGTATCGTTGCCGCCGAAGTTACGATCCTTCTCTTTGAGCAGGCCGACCTTGCGGGCGTAGTTGTTGATCACGCGCGTGATCGAGGTGCGCATCCCGGTCAGGTGGCTGCCACCGTCCGGCGTGTTGATCGTATTGGCAAAGGCGAGTTCCGTCGTAGTCGATGCGTCCGTGTACTGGAAGGCTACTTCGACGCCGATCGTGTAGGCGTTTTCGGGGTCGTCGTCATTGAAGGCGACTTCCCGTTCCGCGTAAACTACCGGGTGAAGAATCTTGCGGTTGCGGTTGAGGTAGCGCACGAACGACTGGATACCACCCTCGAAGTAGAAGGTCATCTCGTGCGGGATCGGCTGCACGCGCTCGTCCCGCAGCGTGATCCGCACCCCGCGCGCCACGAACGCCATTTCCCGGAAGCGCTGCGCCAATGTGGCGTAGTGGAAGTTGCCGTCCTGCATGATCGTGTCGTCCGGCATGAACGAGATGATCGTGCCCGTCCGTTCGTCCTGCTTCATGTCGCCGATGGCCTTGACCGGCGCAACCGGCTTGCCGGCACGGTACTCCTGCTGCCACACCTTGCCGTTGCGATACACCGTCGCCGTCAGCCAGGTTGAGAGCGCGTTGACCGCCGACACACCGACGCCGTGCAAACCACCCGATACCTTGTACCCTTTGCCATCGAACTTGCCGCCCGCGCCCAGGCGCGTCATGACCAGTTCGAGTGTCGAGATCTTTTCGGTCGGGTGCTCACCAACCGGGATACCGTCGCCGTTGTCGCGCACTGACACCGAACCGTCGGCGTGCAAGACGATCTCGATCTCGTCGCAGCGCCCGGCGAGCGCCTCGTCCACCGAGTTATCAACCACTTCGTAAACCAGGTGATGCAAGGCGTGGAGGTCGGTCCCACCCACGTACATACCTGGACGGCGGCGGACGTGTTCGATGCCTTCGAATACCTGAATGGTGCTTTCGTCATAACGGAGCGAGTCCGCCACGGCTTCCTCCTCAACCCGGAAATTTGTCACCTACAAAGCCCTGCAATTTTACCACACGGGGCCGTTTCGAGCAAAAGTTCTACGGCGCTGGGCGCATGTCAAAACGGTGGCGAGTAGCTGCGTAGCGACGCCCGGCGGGCGACACACAAAGTCACAGTATTGCAGTTTCATGGCCGGGTTGTTAGACTAAACGACTGCGTGGTGAAAGGATGCCCGGTGAAAAAGACCCGATTGGCCGGTTACGCCCTGCTGATGCTCTGCGTGTTGTGTGCCGCAGGAGTTCTGCCCGCCGCCGCGCAGGGCGGCACGTTGGCCGCGATCACTGCGCCGCAGGATGGCGAGGAAGTGCGCGGCGTGGTCACGATCACGGGCAGCGCCAGCGACACGCAGTTCGAGGCGTACCAGTTGTGGTTCGCCCTCAGCGGCACCGACCAGTGGTTCCCGCTCACCCGCCCGATCCAGACGCCCGTGCAAGCCGGCGCACTCGGCACGTGGGATACCAGCGGCCTGCCTCCCGGCGCATACCGGCTGCGCTTGCAGGTGTTCGTAGCCGGCAGTGACAGTGCCGTCGAAGCCCTGGTCGAGAACATCACTGTGCAGCCTGTCCAGACCGACATTCCCGCGACAGCGACCACGCCTGCGAACACGCCGCTGCCGCCGACAGACATCCCGTCGCTGGCCGAGCCACCGGCTGCCGCGCCGCCTGGCAGCGCTGCCGAAGCCGGGCCGGTCGAAGTCACCACCGCACAGTCAGACGAGGCCGATCTATCCGTGAGGACGGCCTTTTGCGGCGGGGCGCTGTTCGCCGCCGTCACGTTCGCCATCATGGGCGCGTACACGGTCATCCGTGCCCGGACGCGCTTCGCCCGCCGCCGCTTTATCGCCAGCCTAGAAGACGACGCTTAAGGTTCCCATTTCCATCATGAGTGAGCGATTTCTGATCGTGGGGTTAGGCAACCCCGGCCCCCAGTACGCCGGAACCCGGCACAACATCGGCTTCCGCTGCGCTGATGCACTGGCGGAGGCTTACGGCCTGCGCTTCGACGGCAAGAAGGGCAAGGCCAGGCTCGCCGACGGCTTGATCGCCGGACGGCGCGTGCTGCTCGCCAAGCCGCAAACCTTCATGAACCTCAGTGGGGACGCGGTGAGCGGGCTGGTGAACTTCTACCAGATCGACCCGGAGCGCATCCTCATCATCTACGACGACCTCGACCTGCCGCTGGGCGCGCTGCGGCTGCGCAAGAGCGGCGGCGCAGGCGGCCACAACGGCATGAGGAGCATCATTCAGCGCCTCGGCACGCAGGACTTCCCGCGTGTGCGCGTCGGCATCGACCGCCCGCCGGGCCGTATGGACCCCGCCGCTTACGTGCTGCGCCCGTTCGGGTCGGAAGACGCGATCCTGGTGGCCGAGACGGTGGACCGTGTCGTCAAGGCGATAATCGCCTGGCTCAGCGAGGGCATCGACCGGGCCATGAACCAGCACAACGGCACGGCAGAAGAAGCCGCTGCCCGCCAGGATGAGA
>JAFGRR010000389.1 GCA_016935035.1 Phycisphaerae bacterium
GGGGCGTTTGTTTCGTGGGGGCGGCGGTCATCGCGGCGGGTGCGGCGACAGTCGCGTCGCTCGTCGCCACTGGCACACCCGTGACTTCCACAGGTTGTTCGCCGGAATGCAGCTTCGTCCATGCCAGCATCGTGCGCTTGTGGCCGTTGAAGACCACCATCGTGTGCTCGTAATGCGGTGCCGGCGGTGCGGCCGCCAGGATCGGTTCCTGGATCGGTTGCTCAACAGGCTTATCGGGCTCCGGCTTCGGCGCGAACAGGCTGGCAAAGAACCCCTGGGCCGCGCCGGCCAGTTGCTTCTGGGTTTCGGTCGGCGCGGCTACGAGCACGTCGTCGTCATCATCCGCGGCCTCAATGTCATTGCGCATCGTGAGTTTCAGACGCCCCTCCTGCTCGGCCAGCAGCAGTAGGTCATCCTGGTCCGGACGCACGAACAGCCACACGGCGCGCGCGGCGCTGGACGATCCACCCGACTTGGCCGTTTCTTCGTCCGCCTCGAGCTTGCCAGCGATACGGTCACCCACCGCTGCCACTTCGACGTTCTCCAGGATCGTGCGCACGACCGTCTCGTTGCGCCCGTCGACACGGACCTTCGATGATGCCAGCACGTCGACATGGCAGCCGGGGCGCAGGTGGTAATCAGCCCCGGTGCTCTGCTCAACACGGACCGACGCCGCCCGGTAGCCCTTCGGCACAATCAGGCCCGGCTGGGCACCCTCCGGCAGAACGGCCTGTGGATGAAACAACTCGTCGGCAAAGGTGGTCACGTTCGCGACGCGACCGATCAGTTCAGCCTTATCCTTGAACGCCCAGGAAGGAATCGCCTCCGCCGGGAACTTGACGGACTTGAGCGCCTCTTCCTTGATGATGTGCCCCCTGGGGATGTCGATGGCGGCGGCCCAGATCTCGGCCGTCTTGACAGTCTGCGAGCCGCGGGCCTGACGCAGCGCGTCACTTCCCATCTTCAAGGCCAACCCGCCAACCACAAGACCGGCCGCTAATGGAATAATCGCTTTGACGTTCATGCTGCCTTCCTGTCGCGTCTCGGACTCTGTATTCCAACCTGGTCATTCAGCCGCTGACGCTCGACCGTCGTCCGAGCGCGCAGCTAGTCGTACCCTTCCTTCCGCATCGCGCACGTCGCGGTCAGGTGGTACGAGTCCTGACCAAAGAATCCCCCGATCAGTGAGTTCTGCGTGTAGTCAATGGTAACCGTCTCCGTCGGGTTGTCCGGCGGAGTCGGATGCTCGAAGGTGATCTGGTACCCAGCCATGTTCATAGGTCCGAGGTAGCGATCCACCTGGTCGATCACCTGCTCCTCGGTCGAACCTGGCAGGGCGGCTGTGCGGGCACCTTCTCTGGCCGCCTGGATCAACGACTGGCGTACGGACATCAGCCAGCCGAACTCGATCACACCAAACACCATCGTGAGCAAAAGGGGCGTCACCACCGCCATCTCGACGGTAGCGGCCCCACGCCGATATCTGGATTTCATGTTTCGCTTCACAACAACCCGCCTCCGGAGAAGTAGTGGAACAGGAGTACCGCAATCGTGCCCGCTGTTAGCGGCACGCCATACGGCAACAGTTGACTCGTGGTCCCAAAGGTCCTCGCACCCCCGAACTCGCCAAACGCCGTGTCCCACTTGCGTAGCTTGGTTCGAATGGTCTGGAGGTTGGTAATCGCGTGAACAGTGCGCCCGGTGCTGACGATCATGATGACGGCGACCACGCCGCCGATAATCGCTCCGACCGCAAAGCTCCACAGCGTAAGCCACGGCCCAAGCCATGCTCCGATCGCGGCCATCAGCTTGACATCCCCGGCGCCCATGCCGTGCATGGCCCAGGGAACAATCAGCACGCCGAAGCCCACCAGAGCGCCCAGCGCGCCCCAGCCGACCCCGGTCCAGCCGAAAAAGCAGAATTGAGTTATGAGACCTGCCAATAGAATGGCTACATTGAGCCAGTTCGGGACGCGGCGCTCCGCGTAATCGATCCACGAAGCATACAACGTCGCCGGTATCAGCAGCGCCAGTGTGAGTTCCCAGTACATCGCGTTCCCTGCCTAATGATCAGGTCCGGACTTCGGGTTCGCGCGGCGCGCGGGCCGCCCGATAGTCTCATCGGATGATCTGGGGACGAGGGCAAGAAAAGACGACGGCGGCGCCCGCGGTTGCGGCACGCCGCCGTCCAGTAGCCCTTCGTCGAGTCAGTTCACGTCGTCGCAGCCTCGGCTACGCGCTAAACCTCAGCGTCAAGGCCAGTCCGGACACCATCAAACGTGGCGCTGAGCCAGGAACCCAGCTGCGAAATCGCCGTCAGGCAAACCACGATGATGAGCGCAAGCATGACCGCGTACTCGGTCGCGGTGGGACCATCTTCATTGACGAGGAATTCACGAACACGCTTCAACATGTCAAGGTTCTCCCTTGTTATGCCCCTGTGAGGGGCCGAGTGCCAAATGAAGGCGCACGGTGTGCGCCACTGTGCGTGGCTATCCACGCTTGAGCGAATCAGCGGGCAAACCCGCTGCCGATGAGTCCTGGCGACGCCTGCCACTGCGGGCTGACACCCAGTGATCTTTTGACGGGGACGCTTGTGCATCTTTCCCGTCCCGTCCACGCCGCCGGACTGTTGTCCAGAATGCTGAGCGGCACCTAAACTCTCCGAAATGTTCTCGGGGGAGGCAAATCCTGCCGAATGATTTTCGTGAACGGTTCTGGTTGGCCCGGTAAACCAGACCCCCTAACGCAGGTGTTGCGCCAACACGCCAGACATCACCGCGCGCGGCACCACGCCACCATGCCACATCCGATACTGCTCGACCGCCTGACCCAGCAGCATCTCCACCCCGGCTACGACGCGACAACCACTCGTTCGCGCCGCGCGCATCAGCCGCGTCTCCCGCGGCGTGTACACCGTGTCGAAGACCACCGCGTTAGCACACAATGTGTCGTTCGGCAGCGGAGTGCCTTCGGTCTCCGGCCACATCCCGAGCGACGTGCAATTAACCAAGATCTCACCCGCTCCGGCGCACCGCTGCTCCCACGGCAACCACGCGCAGCCGAATTCCGCGGCCAGGCGCTCGGCCTTGTCGGGCGTGCGGTTGTAGACGGTGACCAGCGCGCCGCGGTCGCACAGCGCTGCGACAATGGCGCGCGCCGCCCCGCCGGCGCCGAGCACGTCCACGCGTCGGCCACCAAGCTCACTTGCGGCAAAACCCGGCACGGTCGCAATAGCCGCCAGAGCGCCGTCCGCGTCCGTGTTGTCGCCGGCCCAAGCACCGCCCGGCTCAAGCGTCAAAGTGTTCACCGCGCCACAACGCCGCGCCAACGCGCTGACCGTCCCGCCGCCGCTTTCCAGCCAGCGCAAGGCATGCGTCTTGTGCGGCAGCGTGACGCTCAGCCCCCGAATGTCGAGCCACGGGTTGGCGCACACGTAGTCCATGAAGGCGGCGAAACTACCGTAGTCCGCCTTGACGGGCAGCGGCAGGTACACGCCGTCAATGTCCCCGGCGGCCATCGCCGCGTTGTGCATAAGCGGGCTCAGCGAATGCGCGACCGGCCAGCCGATCACGCCATAGACCGCCGTCCGCTCGGTAATCGTCTCCCAACGATAAAGCCCGCGCAAGTCGCCGATGCTTGGCTGGCCTGGCGCTGACCCGCTGTCGGCGTCGCGCGCCGCGAACGACAGAAAGCCCCCGAACTTCGACGCCAGCACGCGCGTCGGCAAACCGGCATCTCCCATCGCAAGCGCAATTACGTCACGCCCCGAGTCACAGCCGCGCAACATGCCCAGAACGCGCAGGGCATCGGTGGCATCGGAAGCCGTGAATACGGCCTTCCCGATCGCCCTCGGCACGGCCAGCAGCGCGCGCAGGCACTCATCAAGTTCCGCCGGCGTTTCCTTGAAGTCGTGGTGCGAAAGAATCAGCCTATTCCGCGCGCGTGTGTTCGCGACGGTTTTCTCACCAATCTCACAGACCAGCCCGATTTTTTGGCGCAGGTTCGCCGAGCGATTCCACGTCGCCAACTCGACGTCGACGTACCCCGGCCCCAGCAGCCCCAGTCGCTCGATCAGGGCCACACGCTCGTCATCGGAACTGTCCCAACACCCGCCTTCCGCGGCCGCGCGCACTGTGAGTACGTATGGCGTGTCGTGAGGCCGGCGCAGCAGGCTCTCGACGGCGTCCACGTCACCGATCATGTCCACGCGCAGTTCGATGAGGTCGGCGCCATCCTCGCGTGCCGCGCGCACCTGCTCCGCGAGACCTGGCGACGCTCTAGTTACGGGGATGGCCAGCAGCGCTCGACCACGCATTGCACCCTCGACTGCTTGGGTCTAGATGTTCTCGAAGAGCTTGCCCAGCGGTACGCGCAACGCACCACTGATCCGCGCCAGCGTCCACGTGGTCGTCGCGTTCTTGCCCAGTTCGATCTGCGACAATTGGGCGGCACTGATGCCGCTCAGCGTCGCGACATCACTCAGCGTCCGCTTGGCTTCCTGCCGCACCGCGCGCAGCCGCGTTCCCAGCCGTTGATTGAAGTCGTGCTCGGTGTGACCGTGGATACCCAACTCCGCAAGCTGGCGCTCCAGTGTCGCCAGCAGCGAATCACGCTGGATCGGTTTCGTGAGCAAGTCGCGCGCTCCGGCCCGCACCGCCGCCAGCACCTGCGGCGTGTCGGGAAACGCACTCATGGCGACGATCCGCGTCTGGGGACAAACTTCAGTCAGAGAGGCGATGATGTCCGGGCCGGCGACGTCCGGCAGCCGCAGGTCCACCAACGCCAGTTGGCACCCGACGGCACTGGCAGCTTGTAGCCCCTCGCACGGCCGTGTAAACGTGATTACCTCGTGGGCGGCGTCGGACAGCCAGCGCTGAATCGAGCGGCAGACAGCTTCATCGTCGTCTATTACCAGCGTACGAACTGGTATGCGTGCCTTGACCCCAGCCATCAGCCCTGATTCCCTGTATGACAAGCGATGGGCCCGTTCCTTGTGGCGTGCCACTGCCGGGCCCGCGAGTTGTATAACGTATCTGGGTTCCTCTGCTGTCAATCGTACACACTTTGGACATCTAATTACAATCTCACATGAATTCCGCGGCCCAATCGGAAAGGCTACCGAACCTGGACAAACACAAACCCTCAGGCATATCCGGCTTGTCGCGCTGGCCATCGCCTGCGCCCTAACCTATGGAGGTTACTGAAGATGCCGCGATTCCCCCACAGCATTGCCGCTTTTGTGGTCTCTCTGATGGCCCTGAACTCGGCGGGCGCGGCGGCCCAGTCAAACGATGAAAAAGGGGCCACCGGCGAGGACCAAGCGTTCATCACGATCAAGGTCACCGACCGCATGGTTCGCGGGGCCGTAGGCCGCGTCGCCGACCAGATGGCCGATCGCTACAGGCTCGACCCGTATCAGCGGGAACGCACGCGCGAAGTGCTGATCGAGCGTGTGACAACCTGGATGCAGGACAACCGCGAGGCCGCTGAGCCTGTCATCAACGCCTTCATTGAATATACAACCAGCGCCGTTCCACCGAGCGCGACCGAGGTTGCCGGCTGGGCCAAGGACGCCATGCCCGTGCTGGACGACTTAGTCACGCTGACTGATGAGATCACGGGCGACATGCGCGACTACCTCAGTGAAGACCAGCTCGCTGAGCTGGAAGTTGATACCGGCGCCATCCGCGCGGTCGCCGATGTCGCCGGCGACCGCCTGGAACGCTGGGGTGGCGGGGAGTTTGACCAGGAAACCGAGTGGGTCCACGGGATTCACTTCAAGGAGGGTGCCGGACGCGAGGACGAACAACTCCGTAATGACATCGAGCGGGCTCGCGAGGAGGCAATCAAGTCAATCCGCAGCGGACGCCCGCCTGTCGCCGTCGCCGAAGCACTGAAGCAGCGCGGCGCCAGCAAGGACTCATCGAACAAGGACGCCTGGGCCGCGTATGTGGAGGAGTTCATCCGCAAGTATGCTCTCAATGAGGAGCAGGCGTCAAAAGCGCGCACGATCCTCAAACGGTCCCAGGAACAGCGCGATGACTGGCTGTCGCGTCGAAGCGAGGCCTTTGATAGCCTGCTGGCCGAGCAGGCCAAGGCCAAGACCGAGGATGAGGTCGCTAAGGTCATCGTGGAGGCCGAACGGCTCATGCAGCCCATCGAGAGCATCGAGAAGCGCATGAAGGATTCGCTGAACAAGCTCCCGACGCGTGCCCAGCGGCAGCAAGCCCAGGAGTCCGAGGCCAAACCCAGTGCACAACCGTGACGGCGCGGTACGATGCGCGGGTAACGGCAACAGCCATCCGATCGGCTGAGAGTGGAGAAACCGAGATGTTGAGACGACTGAAACCGTGGATGATCGTAATCGGCGTCGGGCTGTGCATGACGACGGCCCTTGGCCAGGCGCAGGACGACGAGTGGTCCGAGGAAGAAGAGGAGCAAGCTCCGCTCCAGGGACCATGGCTCACCGACAAAATGTGGGACGGTTTGATGGGCAAGATGGCTCGCGACATGTCGACGCGCTACGAGTTGGACGACGACCAGATCCACATGACCACCGAACTGCTCCAGGAACGCGTCCCGACGTGGTTCCAGGATCACCGGCAGGACATCCAGCCGCTACTCAACGAGTACTTCGAAATGCTGCTCAATGGCGAGCCGCCCACGCCCGAACAGGCTGCCAAGTGGTCGCAGCAGGTCCTGCCGTTGATGGAGGATTTCAACGGCGTCGTCTCGGGGGTGGGTGACGGCATGCGCGAGTATCTGACCGAGGACCAGCAGGTCGTGCTGGATAGCGAGATGGCCGCCTTTGAGGTCGGCATGGGGTTCCTGGGCCGCCGGCTCGAAACATGGAGCGAAGGCGGCTACGACGCCTACACCGACTGGCCCGAGAGCCCTGGTTTCCATGCCGCAGAACGCGAACGCCAGCAGGCGATCAGCACCGAGATTCGCGAGGCCCGCGGCGCCCGCATGCGCGAGATCACGGGCGGCGCAATCCGTGCCCCGCAGCGTTCGTCCGATCCGTGGGTGAAATACGTCGAGGACTTCATCCGCAAGTACGGGCTGAATTCCGAGCAGGAAGCCCAGGCCAGGAACATTCTGCGACGCTACCAGGAACAGCGCGACGCGTACCTCCAGCGCCGGGACGCCGACATCGACGCCGTTGAGCAGAAGATCATCGAGGCCCAGAAGGCGGGCGATTCGGAGGCCAAGGACAAGTGGGTCGCCGAGTACGGGCGTTTGTCCGAGCCGATCGAAACCAAGTTCATGATTCTGAAAGAGAAGTTGAGCAAGATCCCGACGCGGGCCCAGCGTGCGACCGCGGCTGAGCACGAAGGGGCCGATAAGCCCCCTGCAACTTCGGATTCACCAGCCAAGCCCGGCACGCCAGAATAGCGCGCCCACGGCCGCGATTGTCGCGGAACGTGGGGTTGCAGCCGTACTTGCGCGCTGCGCGCCATAAAAAAAGCTGGGGATCCGGGCTCGCCGTAACCCGGACCCTCCAAGCCAGGCTGCCCGCTCTCTCGAGCGGTGACCCACAACCTATTGTCGCGTATCGGCGCGGGAACGGGGGGGCATGAATAGAGGGGCGGGATGGCCGGTGCGCGGGCGATCAGGGCCCTTGAAAAGCCTCGGCGTTTGTTGACAGGTCGTGCGCCAGGCGGTCGTCGTAACAGTGGTGCGCGGCCGAGGCAGTTGACATCGTCGGCGGGCATAACTAAAGTCGTGGCTTACAAATAAAGGGGCATGTACCAGCCGCGCGGTCTGATCGGTTCACGTTGAGGTAGCTCGTTTGCTATACGCTTTGCAGACGGCATGCATCATCATCTTTCTCGTGCTGATGCTCGTCCCGGGTATCTACGGCATACACCTCGCGCTGCTGGCCGTACTTGCACACCATAGCCGCGCACGGGTCTCCAAGCTGCAACACGAGACCATCGCAAACTTCAACGCCGATGTCCCGGACAACGAGTGGCCGCGCGTCACGACGCAAATCCCACTGTATAACGAGTTCGCGGTGGCGCGACGCATCATTACCGACGCCGCCCACATGGACTACCCGGCCGGCCGGCACGAGGTGCAGGTCCTCGACGATAGCACCGATGAAACGCGACAGGCCGTCGACGAGGCTTGTGCCGAACTGTGCGAGCAAGGCTACAACGTGAAGGTCGTACGGCGACCAACCCGAGCGGAATACAAGGCCGGCGCCCTGGCCCACGGGATGAAGACCGCGACGGGCGAGTACCTGGCTGTCTTCGACGCCGACTTCCGCCCCGATCCCGGATTCCTTCGCCGCATGATCCCGCTGCTGGTCAGCGAGCCGCGAGCCTGCTGCGTGCAGGGCCGCTGGGGCCACCTGAATCCGAAGGAATCGTGGGTCTCCGAGTCGCTGGCGCTGGCCCTGGACGGGCACCACGCGCTCGAGCAGGCCGGCCGCTCGTGGAACGGCCTGTGTCTGGGCTTCAACGGCACGGGCGGTATCTGGCGGCGGGCGGCAATCGAGGACCCGGACGTCGGCGGCTGGTCCGGCGACACAATCACGGAAGACCTCGACCTGTCGTACCGGGCTCAGATGCATGGCTGGCACATCGTCTACTGCGTAGACGAGGTTTCGCCCGCCGAACTCCCCGCCGACGTTGACGCCATGAAGACCCAGCAGCGCCGCTGGGCGATGGGTTCGTTGCAGACGGCGTGCAAGCTGCTGCCGCGCGTCTGGCATTCGAAGCTCAACTTGTTCCAGAAGCTGGAAGCCTCGGTCCATCTCACGCAATACTCGATCTCTGTGTTCATGTTGCTGATGCTCGGCCTCGGCCGGCTGCTGCTGTGGTGGGTGCCATACAACATGGAGCAGGCCTGGCTCGGCTGGGCCTGGCCGCTGATTCCGGTCATGATCCTGGCGCCAGCTCTGAGTTACATTTACGCGCGCTGGTCGATTGGCGGCGGGTGGAGCGGCGTGCTGGTCGTGCCCAAGCTGATCGTCATGAGCCTGGGCCTCTCCATCAACAACACCTACGCCGTCGTGCAAGGCCTCGCGCAGCAGGGCGGGGAATTCGTCCGCACGCCCAAGTCCGGCAGTACCGGAAAGGTGGTTCACCGACAGCATTACGCCGCCCTGCGTTCTCGGCTGTGGCTGATCGAAGTTGCCATCGGTGTGGCGTGTTTCTTCCAGTGGGCGGTCTTCCTCGAGCCGGACCACTATGTGGGCGGCACGTTCGTGTTGCTATACGCCATCGGCCTGATTTCCCTGGGCTGGGCCTCGCGGCCCCGCGCCGAAGAGCGCCCGCCTCAAGTGGCCCAAACGGCCACCATCGGCGCATCCCCCCCCAGCGTCGCCGCCTGACACTTCCAATAATCGCTCAGCCAATCCATGGTCACTGCCCCAGCCAGCGGGCACATTGGTCACTCAGGCTATAGGAAATCGACGATCACCGTATCAGCCAACAGACACCCCCGGCGGGTCAGGCGAATGTTGGTGTCCGTCACTTCCAGCAGTCCGGCAGCCACGTGTTTGTCCACGGCATCTCGGAAGAAGGCCAACGGATCATGACCGAAGCGGGCCGCAAAACCGGCGCGGTCGATTCCATCGCTGAGCCGCAGCGCGAGCATGGCTGTCTCTTTCGCGCGTTGTTCGTCGTCGAGGCGTTCCTCGAACTCGCGTGGCGAATTCCCTGCCGTGACTCGCCGCACGTACTCCGCCACGTCGGCGACATTCTGATACCGCACCCCATTCACGAACCCGGCCGCCGACGGCCCGACCCCGACATATGGCTCGTTACGCCAGTAGACCAGGTTGTGCCGGCACTCGGCCCCGGGCTTGGCGAAGTTGCTGATCTCATAGTGGTGATAGCCGGCCGCCGCCAAGTCGTCGATCGTCGCCTCGTACATGTCCGCTTCCAGGTCCGGATCGATGGGCGTGACGGTGCCGGCCTCGCGCCGAGCATGCAGCGGCGTTCCCGACTCATAGGTCAGGCCGTAGCAAGACATGTGTTCCGGCCCCAGCGCGATCGCCGCTTGCAGGCTCGACCGCCAACTGGCGAGTGTCTGCCCGGGAATGCCGAAGATCAGATCCAGGCTGATGCGCGTTATGCCGTGTTCACGGCAGGCTCGCATGGTGGCGCCGACCTCGCCGGGCGTATGCAGCCGCTCGAGGGTGGCCAACTCATCATTGTCGAATGACTGGGCCCCCAACGATACGCGGTTCACACTGGCACCGGCGAGAGTGCGCGCGACCTCCGGTGTGACCGTGGCGGGGTTCGCCTCGACGGTGAATTCAAGAGTCCCATCGCGAACGACGTCCGTTCCACAAGACGCCAGCAGCGCTGCCAGCGCGCCGGCTGGCAAGACCGTGGGCGTTCCTCCTCCTACAAAGACCGTCGCGGGTCGCAAGTCGCATAGTTCCCGATGCCGACGCAGTTCAAAACACAGCGCCTCAACCAGACTGGGGACAAGTCCGGTATCCAGCACCCGCGAGTAAAAATCACAGTAGGCGCAGCGCCGGCGACAAAAGGGGACGTGAACATAGAGAGCGGAGACTGTTGACGGCATTGTCGTCCCGTTTCGTTTCGTTTAGCATGCTATGAGGCGAGTTTTCGAACGGACCGCGCTAGCAGCTTCACGCGTTACCGACGACCCGCCGGCTAGCTCTATCAAACGCCGGTCCACCGCACCATGAGGTACCGCAGCCA
>JAFGRR010000390.1 GCA_016935035.1 Phycisphaerae bacterium
GACGTCTGCGTTTCGGCGGCAAGGCGTAGACCGCCGCGTCCGACCGGATACGCGAAACCAGGTTCGACCTTGCTCCCGAAGCCGCCGCTACCACCGTCCCCGTGGCATACTGGCCATCGGCGGCCACGCGAATCTCCCAGTCCGGCAAGGTTTCCCGCGTGTGTCGGATCATCTCCGCGGCGATCTGCTGCCGTGTTCGGAACGGGTGCTTGCGGTTGCAGTCGGCCGGCTTGCGGTAAAGCGCGAACCACACCGGCAGGCCGAGCACCCAGTTGGGCCAGCGCTTCGGCCGCACACCTGCGCAGCCGATGACCCAGTTGTGCGCCCAGTGGACGACTGTCTTGAGCACGTTGCTGGCCGACGCGTCCTTGAAGTAACCGGCAAACGCCACGCGCTTGCCGCACCGCCCACACGTCGTATCGTCGATGTTCAGGTCGATGACCGCTACGACGCCGTGCGATCGGATCAGCGGCGCCACCACGCGAACCAGCAGCAACCGCGAGACCTCGTCCAGCGACCACGACGCCCGGTAGAAGAACCGCTCGTACACCGTCCAATGCTTCACCGCGTGCCCGAGCAGCCTCGTGCCGATCGTACAGACGAGGTTGGTCACCGTGGGCCGGCTGCGGCACAACACCCAGCCCGTGGCAATGTGCAGGAACGTGACGAACGTCGGCTGCGTAAACGCCGACGCCAACGCTTGACAGAGGGCCTCCCAGCCCGTAACCAAGGCGGCATCCATGCCGACCTCCAATCGTGTCTTTTACACAACACCATTGGATCGTCGGCATGGTCTTTTGTGAAGCCCTGCTCGTCATAACGGAGCCCGAAAACGGCTAAAGTTCACAATTCACCGCGACGTTGCTTTGGCATCTGGGAGCTGAACCGTGTTAGGTGCTCGCGACATCATGGATCAGATCGAATCCACGGGGTTGGTCGCCATTATTCGCGCGCCCGGCAGTGAGCAACTGATCGACGCCGTCAACGCTTTGCGCGACGGCGGTGTGACCTGCATCGAGGTCACGATGACCACGCCCAACGCGCTGGATGTGATTCGTGCCGCCCGCGGCGCGGTTGGCGATGCGGCCGTCATCGGCGTCGGCTCCGTGCTCGACGCCGCCACCGCCCGGGCTGCCATGCTGGCCGGGGCTCAGTTCGTCGTCGCCCCGACCACCGATCTGCCCACGATCGAGATCTGCCGGCGATACAGCGTACCCGTCATGCCGGGCGCCTTGAGCCCGACCGAGATTCTCCGAGCCTTCCAGGCCGGGGCAGATATGGTCAAAGTCTTTCCCACCAGCACGCTCGGGCCGCAGTACCTCAAGGACCTTCGCGGCCCGCTGCCCCAGGTCAAACTCGTGCCGACCGGCGGCGTGAACCTCGACACCGCCGGCGACTTCATCCGGGCCGGGGCCGCGGCTCTGGGCGTCGGCTCGGCGCTGGTCAACAAGCAGGTTCTCAGGGACGGCGACTTCGCGAAACTGAAGGCGACAGCCTCGGCGTTCCTCGACCGCGTCCGCCAGGCGCGCACGGCCGGCTGACGCCGTCGGCGTTCGCCGACACAATCGCAACCATGAACCGCAACACGCCAGACCGCGATGATCCCGGCACCAGCGCGCCGGCGCTCGCTTCTCACTTCTCACCCCTCACTTCGAGCCCCTGGCTCGCCAGCCGGTTCCTTTTTCCGTGTGACCCGCGGCGCCATGCCGACCATCCCCACTGGGACCGCGCCGGTCGATGGTTCGTACTTTGGGGACTCGTCATCGGCCTGGTTTACGCGCTCGTGTTCAACGTCGCCTGGCGCTGGTTCGGCGAATACCAGTACATCCGATGGTTGCCGGCCGTGGCGGTTCTGACGGCCGACCTGGCCTACTGCGGCTACCGCCTGCTCGCGGGTGTCGCGCACGCCGCGAGCCGGCGTGACGATGCCACACGCGACACCACGGGATTCGTCAGCCTTCCGGGTCTGGTGGCGGTCTTGCTTGTCACCATCGCCAAGTACGCGATGCTGGTGTCGCTGCCGCGAGGGCAATTCGAGCCGATGTCAACGCTCGTTCCCGAACCGCTGTATGCCACTGGGTGGCTCGGGTTTCTGTATCCGCCTGCGCTCTATCGCCCGCTCATTGTGATGCCGGTCTGGGGGCGCTGGGCGATGACGTTGACCCTCTCCATCGGGCGCACGGCGCCGCACTGCCCGGCACGTCTGCAACGGCTGGCTGTCGGCACGCGCCTCCGTCATACGCTCGTGCTCTGGCTGGCGGTCACAGCGCTGACGGCGTGGTACTGCGGCCGATCGTGGGCCGACCTGCCGCAGGGTTTGGCCATCGGCCTGGGCGTCACGACCGCCTGTTATCTGGCCGCCTTCGTCCTGGGCAGACGGTTCAGCGGGCAGACCGAAGCCACCGTCTCGGCCGTCGGCCTGGTCGGCGAGCTGGCATTTCTTGCGCTCTATCTGCCCATCGCCAGGTCTATCTACTGGTACTAGCAGAAGTTACGGCTGACGACCCGCCCGCGCCGCCCCTCCAGACGGCTACAGATTCAACATGCACCTGTCCGATAGCGCCTGGTTGCATCGATGTGGAACATCGAGAGCTGGCCCCGCGCCAACGCGGAGCCGGGGAGGCAGGATGCCAGACAACCGATCACGCCGACAGCCGCCGCTCTTTCGGGACAACAGCCGAATGTCCATCATCGTCCTGTTTGCGCTCGGCGTGATCGGTGCGCCCGCAGTGGGTGGATCAGACAACCCGCCGGCTTCCGTGCTGGCCGTCCGCGCCCGTCAGGCTGAGCTGCACTATCGACTTACCGACGCCGCTGCCGACACGCAGGTCGAACTGTGGTACACGCGCGATCGAGCCGCCACCTGGCAACGCTGGGGCGTTCACGCCAGGCATGACCAGCCGCTGATCTTCGACGCGCCGGGCGAGGGGCTGTACGGGTTCACGCTTGTTACCCGCGACGGCGATGACGCGCGCGAGGCCGCGTCCGCGCCCCGTCCGTACAGCCAGCCGCAACGTTGGGTGTTCATCGATTTCACGCCGCCGCTCGTGCAGTGGGACCGCATCGAACCCGCCGACGCTTTTGCCTCGCAGCGCACAGCCTGTCTGCGTTGGGCCGCCCACGACAGTCACCTGCCAAGCCGGCCCATCACGCTCTCGTATCATTCGTCGCTCGATCAGAGCTGGCACGTGATCGAAGACGAGTTGCCCAACACCGGCCGCTACGACTGGCACGTCCCGGCTGATCTGGTTGGGCAGATCACGGTCAAGATTGCCGTCCACGATTTGGGCGGACACGTCGTCGAACGGTCATACGGGCCGATCGCACTCGACGACTGGATGACCGCAACCCCCATGCAACAAGCGCCGGCAACCCAGCCGACGACCGAGCCGGCCGCAGCTAACGCGCCCGAACCGGCGCCGGCAGCGGTTAGCCGCGCTGATCGGCAACGGGCCGAGCAGCTTTACCAGCAAGGCAGTTGGCATCTCGTCAAAGGCCAGTACGCCGTCGCCGCCGAACGCTTCCGCGAAGCGCTCGAAGCCGACCCCGACATGCTGTCCGCCCTGAGCGACCTGGCCGGCATTCATTACGTTCAGAAGGACTACGCCGGTGCGATCGAGCACTACCAGCGCGTGCTCGAGCGCAACCAGCAGCACCCGGCTGCCCTGCGCGGGGCAGCCCTGGCATACGTCGCGCAGAGGAAGTATGCTCAGTCGCGCGATATGCTCCAGCGGTTGCTGGCCGCCGACAACAAAGACGCCGAAGCCTGGCTCGATCTGGGTGACGTGCTGTTCATGATGGGCGATCAGACCGCGGCCGTTTCGCACTGGCGCCAGGCCGTGGCCGTCAACGCGGCGGGTCCATCCGACCCCGCGGCGCGGGAGATCAGCAACAAGGCGCGCCGCCGGCTGCAACTATATGGATCAACCGCGGCGGTTCGAACCGCCGATGCAAGTGGGAAGTAAGCAGTGAGAAGTGAGAAAGGCTCTTCGGGGCACCAAGACCAGTCACCCGACCCGCATCTTGTCTACGTCGTGTGCGGCGCCGAAGCGTTCCTCAAACGCGAGGCGATCAACGCCATCTCCGACCGCGCACTGGCCGGCGCGGACCGGGCCCTGGCGCTGACCGAATACGACGGGGCCTCGGCCGCACTGGCCCTGGCCGAGGTGCTCGACGAGTTGCGCACGCTGCCGTTCCTCGCACCGCGCCGCCTGGTCATCGTCCGCAACGCCGATCCGTTCATCACGCGCTACCGCCAGGAACTCGAGGACTACGCCGAGAAACCCAGCCCCACCGGCGTGCTGCTGATCGAGTGCAAATCGCTGCCGGCCAACACGCGCCTCTACAAGCGCGTGCAGGCGGTGGGCCAGGTCATCAAGTGCGACGCACCCAAGCGGTCGGCGATCCCGGCGTGGCTGGTCAGCCGCAGCCGTGAGACCTACAACCTGCCGCTCGATCGTGCGGCCGCAGCCATGCTCTGCGATCTGGTCGGTCCGGACATCGGCCTGCTGGATGGCGAGTTGCTCAAGCTGTCGTTGTACGTCGGCGGCCGTGGGCGCATCACCACCGCGGACGTCGAGTCGGCAGTCGGCCAACACCGCGAGGAGCAGGTCTGGGGCATCTTGTCCGCCGTCGCCGCCGGCAACGAAGCGCGGGCGATGACGCTCTGGGAGGAAGTCTGGCAAACGGAC
>JAFGRR010000391.1 GCA_016935035.1 Phycisphaerae bacterium
AAAATGTGAGAAATGCGGTGGCGATATGCTGATAAAAATGGGCAAGAACGGCCATTTCCTGGGCTGCTCGGGCTATCCCGAGTGCCGCAGTACGATGCCTTGCAACGAGCGCGGCGAGCCGCTCAAGGTCGTCGAGCCGGAAGAACTCAAACGCCCGTGCGAAGAGTGTGAAGACGGCGAGATGATCGTGAAGTGGAAGGGACGTCGCGCGTTCCTGGGCTGCGACGCGTACCCCAAGTGCAAGGCCACCGCGCCGATCCCCGAGGGTGTTGACGTCAAGCGGCCGCCCGCCCCGCCGCCGGAAGAGGCCGGCGTCGAATGCGACAAATGCAAGCGCCCCATGCTGATACGCTCGGGCAAGCGCGGCAAATTCATCGCCTGTTCCGGCTATCCGCGTTGCCGCAACACGTACCCGATCGAGAAACATGAGGCCTTGCGTGCCTCGCAACCGGCGAAACAGACATTGGCGGAGGCCAACGGCGTCGCCGGCGACGATGAGCCGAAGATGGCCGCACGCAAGCCGATCGGCGTGCCGAAGGGCACCAAGGGCAAGGTCGATCTCGCCGCCCTGGGCGATCCGCCGCCGGGTTTTGCCTGGACGCGCACCGGCCGCCCGGTGGTCGAGACGATGCCGCACGGCGATCTGCAGTGTCCCGAGTGCGGCAGCACGATGGAACTCAAACGCGGTCGCTTCGGCCCGTTCTTTTCGTGCAGCAACTTCCCCAAGTGCAAATTCAACTGCAACCTGCGTGGCGAGGCCAAGAAGGAAGCCGAAGAGATAATCCCCGCTCCGCAACGGCCCAAGCCGATCATGACCGACATCCCGTGCACCGAGTGCGGCCAGCCCATGCTAGTCCGCCAAGGCCCCCGCGGCCGCTTCCTCGGTTGCAGCGGCTACCCGAAGTGCAAAGAGACGCAGGAGCTCCCGCCAGGCTTCAAAGTGCCGGAGGCGGAGAACGGCGACGCAGCCAACAGCGAGCAGGAAGTCGGCACGAACAGCGGGAAGTAGGGCGGCCAATGTAGTGGCCGACGTCTCGTCGAGGATGTCCGAAGATTACAGTTAGTCGACAAGCCGACTTACACGGCCGTTTCTTTTGCCGCATTGGCGGCTGTAGCGGACCAGAAGTTGCTAAGCGCAGATGGCCGCCATGAGTTGCGTGCATGCGGAGAAGTGTAAGCGAAGCGCATCGGGGAGTTGGTCAGGGGCGACAGTCTGGGATCTCACGGCCAGAAGGCGCTGACCCAGGGCGGCGCGCAGTCATCCGTGCGTGCAACGTTGCTGCCGACGCAGCAAAGTCAATCCGCCAATTGCCAGCAAACTTGCCGTCGAGGGCTCGGGGACAACTTGGCCCGGGTGCTCGAAAAGCCACTGGACCTCGTTGGAAGTTAGCACGTGGTTGTACAACTGCAAGTCATCGACCAACCCGGTGAAGTGATTGGTGGGCGTTCCGGCAATATCAGTGCCGCCGACAAGCAAGGGGGCATTGTTGCTGAGAATGACATCGCTGGTCTTATTGTCCTCGGCCGGGGCGCCATCCACGTAGATCTCGGCAAGGCCAACGAGGCTGTAGGTCACGACGATTTGATGCCAGGCACCGTCGTTCACGCTCGTGGTTGAAACCGGCTCATCCCCCGGCGAAGGATTCGAATCGTAGAACCAGGCCTTGTCATCTCGGGACCACCCGCCGTCGCCGGTATTGATGCCCAGGATGTAGCCGGCGATGACTGCGTTTCGGTGCTTCGCCAGCAGGATCATGCTGGTTTGATCCCCCGGGGCGAGTTTGACCCACGCCATGACCGAGAAGTCCTCGCCGTCGAAGCGAAAGTGGTCGCCCATGTTGACCAAACCCGCGCCGGCCATGCTCAGACTCACGGCGTTGCCCGAGACGCCACCAGCGACAAACGTGGCGTCTCCCGACAGGATGCCGTCGACACCGCCGATGCTGTCGTAGGCGGTTGCGCCGGCGGTCTCGTCGAACGTCCACTGCGCGATTGGTGCAGCGAGAGTGGGTGGGCCCGACAACAGAACCACGGCCAAGAACGCTGCGAATAGACGAGTCTGCTTCATGGTATCCCCTTCACGCGACCCTGAGACGCCGTTCGTCCGGCGCAGAACTCCACAGTACCCATGTGACCCACACGTTTCCACAGTATCTATAGGACTGTCACGCCCGCGTTTTCAACCGATATGCCTCCAATAATCGCTGCCCGGCGACGTCACCCGGCGTGTTCCTTGTAGAACCTATCCCAAAACCGCGATTCTTATCTGAGCCGCGACCGTGAGGGAGCAGTTGTGCCGTAAAACGAACGGTTTCTCAGTCAACCGCTTCCTTACGGGCGCGGCTCGGTTCGGTTTTGGGATAGCTTCTAGTCTCATTCAAACGCCGGGCGCTCGCGCCGGGGGCCGGCCGTGAATGAGACGCGTAAGGCACGTGTGCTCAGCCGATTGCGAGCCGTTGGCCCGCTCGCGGTGTAGCGCAGCGGTGTGGGCGTATGGGAGTGCTGGTGGGCGAAAGGCGAATGGCGAGTGCGTGCGGCGGTGCCGTACGTGGCGCCCGCACCAACGACGACGGCCGACCGGGGTGGCGGCCGCTACGCGGGGGCGAGGACTAGGGCGGTACGGGCCGGTAGATAGAGTTGAATACTGTACCGCCGATCGTCCCATTTCACGTCGGTGCAGGGATGCCGCTCACCCGTGACGATGTTCGCGTGGCCGCCGAAGAAGAGGTCGTCGGTGTTGAGTATCAACGTGTAGTCCGCCTTTTCCCACACACCGATGCGGTAGTCGGGGTATGACTCGCTGGGGTGGAAGTTGAAGGCGAAGATCAGCGGGCCGCGGCGGAAGATCAGGATCTTGCGGTCGACGTGGACGTGCAGCTTCTCGGCCTGCGGTGCTTCGAGGATGCCGTGATCCGCATCCAGTTGCAGCATGGCGCGGTCAAACTCGGCCAGGTCACGATAGCGCAACAGCCCATTGTCTACCAGATGCCACTGCCGCCGAGCGTACTTATATGAGTAGCCGTTGCCTTCGCGCGGGAAGTCCACCCATTCCGGGTGGCCGAATTCGTTGCCGATGAAGTTGAGATACGCTTCGCCGGCCAGGCCGAACGTGACGAGCCTGATCATCTTGTGCAGCGCGATGCCGCGCTCGATCACCACATTTGCACTGTCCTTGCTCATATGGTGATACATGTCGGCGTCCATCAGCCAGAACGCGAGCGTCTTGTCGCCGACGAGCGCTTGGTCGTGGCTCTCCGCGTACGCGACGTGTTTCTCGCCATAGCGGCGGTTGCAGAGCGTGTTGAAGATCTCGTCCATGCTCCAGTCTTCGTCACGCGTGTGCTTTAGCAGCCTGATCCAATAGTCCGGCACGCCCATCGCCAGGCGATAGTCGAAGCCGATGCCGCCGTCATCCACCGGCCGCGCCATGCCGGCCATGCCCGA
>JAFGRR010000392.1 GCA_016935035.1 Phycisphaerae bacterium
AGCCGAGCGCCAGACCCAGGTCATCATCCTCCGTGCCGATGATGTTGTCCGCGCCGTTAGCATCACGGAACAACGGATTCAGGCCGATGTTGCCCACGCCGCCCAGATCGCCGGTCCAGCCCTGAACGCACGAGTAGTCGATGAGTGGCGGATCGCCGCCGGTCACATCAACCTGCGCGCTCTGGCCCGTGCCGGTCGGCGTCGCATTCGCCCAGAGGATCGAGTTGCCGATCTTGGTAGTCCCAGATCCGACGTGAATGCCGCCGGCGCCACCCGTGAGCCGACTCTCGTTGGCATACAGTGTCGAATCCCAGACGCTCAACGTGCCGGTCGTCCAGATCGCGCCGCCGGCATTGAACGCCGTGTTGGCCACGAGTTGGCAGTTGGCGAGCGTCAGTGTGTTCGTGCCGAGACAGATGGCACCGCCGACGTCAGCCGCCTGGTTGTTCATCAGCCTGACATTCACCAGCATGATGTCGCCGCGCGTGCAGCGTATCGCACCGCCGTCATCAACCGACGAATTGTCGGCCAGCAGGCATGAGACCAGCGTGACCGTCGCGTAGTCAGAGGCGAGTGCGCCTCCGCCTGCTTCCGACATGCCGGAGGTCAGCACCATGTTATCAAGCAACTCGCAGTAGCGCAGCTCGGGTTGACCGGAGTACACGTTCATCGCGCCGCCGAAGAACTGCGTCGAGTTCTCTATGAACGCACAAGTCTCAATCAGCGGTGCGCTGTGTCTGCTCTCTATGGCGCCGCCCTGGTTGGCGGCATAGTTGCCGATGAACCAGCATCCCGAGATGACGGCGTCGCACGTGCTCAGGCGGATGGCGCCGCCGCTGAATTCCGCGTCGTTGTCCGCGAAGGTGCAGTCGATCAGCGTCGGCGCGCCGCCGCTGGCATCCACCGCCGCGCCAGACTCGGCGCGGTTGCCCACGAACGTGCAGTCTCGAACGGTGATGCTCGCTTGCGTTAGGCACAGTCCACCGCCCGCACCACTCGGTGAAGGGCCGGCATAGCCGGCCGTGATCGTGACACCGTCGAGGACGGTATCGGAACCGAGATTGGCACACAGGACGACATGGTGACTGTTGTCGGCGTTGGCGTATGGGTCGCCAATCTCACCGCTCAGGATCGTCGGATGAGCAACGGTATCGCGCTCATTAGGGGCTGGTGAGCCGTAGCCAGCGTATCCACCCTCGATCGTGACGCCCGCCAATAGCACAAATGCCTGGTCGGGGTCGTTCGTCCAGCGATCGGGGTAGTAGGTTCCGTCGGCGACGTGAATCTCGTCGCCGGGCGCGGCCGCTTCGAGCGCATCCTGAAGGTCGGCGTAAGCAGTGGTCCAGCTCTCCCCGTCCCGCTGGCCGCCATCCCCTCCCGGAGCCGCGTTATCCACGTGGACTATTGACGCCGCTGCCACGCCCGTGAGCGCTTTGAGCAGAAAGACGATGGTGCTGAATCGCACTTAGCAGCTCCATCCGAGGCACGCGGGATTCGTTCGCCCAAGTCGAATCACAGGCGCGGTGCCGATACTGCCCAATATACCTAATCGGCAAGTCCGTAGCAGCGACGATATGCAAAAGGGGCCGCCCGGCTTACGCCGGGCGACCCCTTGTAGTGTCGCAGAACTGACTGCTTCCGAGCGGCTAGCGCCGGCGGAAGAACGCCAGGCCGAGGCCCAGCAGACCCAACGACGCCGGTTCCGGAATGAACGTGTACGTCACCTTGACGTAGACGGTGAGATCAGGATCAGTGATCTCCGACTGGAACGCGTCGAGTGAGTTGGGCGTGAACTGGAAATCGTTGACCATCTGGATGACGTCAACGGTGAAGTCCACGGTGGGGACGCCGTCGTAGGGCACCAACGCCGGGTTCAGGCTACCGGCTGATTCGCCCGTGTAAGAAAGCGTGCCGAAGTCGACGAAATCGGCACCGGTCGGATCGAAAGTGGCCGATCCGTCGCCGTCATCCGCGCCGACCGGCAGGAAGGCGCTGAAATCGGAGTAGGCATCGCCGATCGAACCACCAGCGGCCGGCAGATAAACGTCGTACTGGCGAATCATGCGCAGACGGACGGTCGAGCTCTGGAGCGGCTCGTCGTTGTCAAACGCGGCGGAAACCGCGCCATCGGACCAGACCTCTACGAGGACATCCGATAACGGGTCACTTCCGTTATAACCAGAAAGCGTGATCGTCTGATCAGGCTGAAGATCCCCCTGGAATGAGACTGAATCCTGGTAACTGATAGTCCCCGCCGACGCTGCCGCAACAAGCGTGGCGATGACTCCCAACGCAACAAATGTACGCATACCTAACCCTCCTGCCTTCCCAATAAGATGTGCTCCAAGCGGCCCAAAAGCCCTGATAGAGCATCCTCGAATGGCGCCAATCGCCGGTATTGCTAGGCACCCTGATCGGTCAAAGTCAAACGCTGGCCTCAGAAAAAAGTCCCTGATTCTCAACGCTGCCCATAAGTTACATCCAGGCAGGCAGTTGCGTGTTGGGTACGCCAGGGCCAGATCTCCAGAACGCGATTCTCGTCCGGTGCCTGAGCGGATCGACTGATCGCCCGAATAGTCACACTGCAGCCGCACAACTCGGCTGCCTCAGTATCATGACTCGACAATAACGATATTAGCGTCGCGAATCGCTTTTGTCACGAAATCGCTCCCGGAATCTTCCCTGGGACTGGACTCTCCGTGCGGCCTTCTGATACCGGCCTACTCCGTAACGGCGGATCGGACTGGCGGCAGGTGCGGTAATATCTACGGATTCGGCTCGGCAACGTGGA
>JAFGRR010000393.1 GCA_016935035.1 Phycisphaerae bacterium
GGTCGCGCTTTCGATCGCAGGTTTAGCCGGGGCGCGAGCTAATCGCTGCCGACGATGTCCTGATGTCGTGCCGCGTTGATCCGCGTTCGGCGCACACTCTCGTCTATGGTCGCTGCCGGTGCAGCCGGTGGCAGAGCTTCGTCCGTGGGATGCATGTACCGCTCGAACCAATGCTCGGCGTACATCCGAACCACGTCCAGCGGCAGATTATGGCCGAAGCCCTCGTACACGACCAGCCGTAAGCGCTCTGGATCCGCCTCGTAGTACGGTCGAGCGGCATCAACGAATGCCCGCGCGGTCGCCGGGGCAACGACTTTGTCCTCTCCCCCGCTGACCATGAGCACGGCCGTCGGGTACATCGTGTCCACATGCAGTATCGGGTCGCACTCGTTCAGCAAGGCATCGGTTTCGGGCCAGAGTCCGGGCGTCTCTCCGTTCCACAACCCGTTCGTGTGCCATGTGTCGAACCACTGGCGATATGCTCCGGTGCTGACAAACACAACGATCGCCGCCAGACGCGGCTCGCGCGTTGCCACCGCGAGCCCCGGAATCCCCGTCGACGAACTGCCCAGCCAGCCGATCTTCTCGGGGTGCACGTCACCGCGCGCGATCAGATAGTCGATCACGCGGCCGGCATCGGTCGGCGCCCGGGCGCCGCCGAGCGTGTACCCGTGGGCGAAACGTTCATCAAAACGGAGCCATTGCGGCCGACGTTCCGGGTCCGGATCGGGCGGATGCTGAACCGTGAACGCCACCAGCATGTAGCCACGCTCGACCAGCCGCGTGCTCCACTGTGGCAGTTCCGCGGGGTCCAGCGCACCGAGCATCAGGATCACCGGATGACGTTCGACGGTGTCCGGCACAAACGCGAGGTTCAAAGTCGCCGGCGGGCCACCTTTGGTAAGCGTGGCCGTTTCAAAGTGCACGCGCGTCGGGATCGCACAGCCGAGCGTGCACATCCCAAATACGAACCCGAACCCCAGCCGCATCGCCCATCGTATTGCGCGCATGTCCCACCTCCAGAAAAACGGCTCGCGGCTCACCATCGCGCTCCTCACCCCCGCAACAGAACGGGCACAACCTCGACGCGCACCGGTATCACCGTGTGCACTTCGCCGAACTCGACCGGAACATCGACGCCATAGCCACCGCGCGGGGCGTCCTCCGGCACGAGCAGTGCGACTCCGTCGCCAGCCGCGTCAACTTGCTTCCAGCCACTCGGGCATGTCGGTCGTCCGACCGTCAGCTCCGTGGCACACTGCCATTGCACGCGAACCGTCTCGCCCGGATGTACCCTGGTTGGTTCGGCAACGATACGCAACGGTGGTGGCTGGACACCCACATGCAGCGGCCCATCAGTAACGATGAAGATCGGCAGGCCACGCTCGAGTCGCAGCATGGTGGCGTCCCGCTCTCGAAGGCACGGCACAGGCATTCCCGCGAAATCCAGCAGTGCGACGTCATCTGCACCGAACTTCAGCCGCACGACCTGTGTCGCTTCGTCCGACCACACGATGGCGATGCGGCGTGAGCCGTCCGCGAACACGAAACCGGTCAGTCCATCACCGAGTTCCAGTTCGGATTCGATGCGTGTCGAGCCGAGCAGACTGCCGACTGTCGCCAACGCACGATACCCAGCTTTCGGCGTCAGGTCGCCGCGCACCAGACCGAAGTGATGCTCGTTATAGAATGGATCAGCGCCATCCTCGCGGAAGTCGTACCACGACACACTACGAACCGCGCCGGAAGCAAGTGCCGCGATGTATGTCCGCGCGACGTATCCCGCCTGTTCGCGCTCACTCAGGCCGCCGATGTGGCTCGGCCAACCCATCTCCGTAATCCACACGTCGCGCCCGCCGACCAACTCGCGTACCGCCCGCAGTTCGTTCATGAACGCATGAGTGTTGAGGTCATGCCGATACGGATGGATCGTCAGCGCGTCGAACGGTGCCCCCTGCTCGACCACCATCTGTATGAACGTCGTGTCAATACCCGCCGTCGAGCAACCGAGCACCTGTGCGTCTGGATCGACGGCCTTGACCGTCTCATAGGCACGCTTCAGCAGCACCGGATAGCGTTCCTTCGGCCCGGGCCAGAAGAAGATATTCGGCTCGTTCCAGATCTCCCAGTACTTGATCCGCTCGCCATATCGCCCGACCATCGCCCGCACGTAGCGGCAATAGTGCTCAATAAACTCATCCGTAATCGGCGGCTGGCACCACGGCGTCGAATAGCACAGCAGTCCGTACACACTGATGCCGTGGCGTTGGGCAGTCTCGACCATAGTGTCGAAGAACTCGAAGTCGAACTCACCCTGGCGCGGCTCGATCAGTCGCCAGTTTAACTCCTCGCGCGTCCACTTCACGCCGGCCGCCGCCGCCAAGCGACACATGCGCTCCATCTGGGCCGGCGCGTTCGACTGTCCGTGATCGCGATACAGATACAGCCCCGACCCGACCCGGCTGTCCGAATCGATTGCCGGTTCGTCCGGCACTTCCGGATCGCGCGCGATCGTGACCGACGCCGGCCGTGCCGCGAAACCCTCGCCGTCACAGGTAAATACTGCTTCGAGCACCTCATGGTCACCCATGGCCACTTCGCGCCGATACTCGGTCCTTCCCAGCGGCGGCACGGTGATCCGGCCTTCACCTAGCTCCAGCACACCACTCGAATCGCGTATCACACATCGCACCAGCGCCGGCGTCGAAGTCTCGCGCAGGCTCCGCAACGCCACGGCGAACTCCGCCGTCCCGTCGTCGCGGCGTTTCACGCTCGGCACCAGCGTCACCGGTCTGGCAATCTCGTACTCAGTCTCGAACTCAAGCTTGCGCAGCACAATGTCTACCGCCGGATCAGCCCCCGCGCGCTTCAGCAGCAACCGCTCGAAGCGCAGCGGATAGCGCACGATGCCGTCATTCTCGCCGGCGTAGTGCTCCCACGTGCGCATGTCCCGCATCGGCACGACCAGTGTCTGCTCGCCGGGCGTATCGAGCGTGCCGAGGCTGCGCTCGAACGCCTGGAAGTGCGAGCCGACAACCGCGCGCAACTCATGCCCGCTGCCATCGCTGACCACAGTTAGCCGCAAGGCACGCGGCCGGCCGAGAATCGAGCGTCCCAGATGAATGCCGGCGGTCGTCTGCTCGCCCTGAAAGCGACCGCACCACCGGTTCCTGTCATATCGCCACCCCGCCGGCCCCTCGCAACGCCAGTTGTCTTCCCCAAAGCGTGACTCGGCATACGTCGCCACCGCCATCTCTGACGTTGTCGGCGGCACACTGTAGAGCCACTTAACCTCATCGATGTATAGTTCCCCCTGGTGGTTGCCGCCGCGATTCTCGATCAGGATATCGAAGCGCGTCGCCGGATGCTTGAACTCCCCGTCGCCGCCCCAGCTGTGCGTCCAACC
>JAFGRR010000394.1 GCA_016935035.1 Phycisphaerae bacterium
GGGTGCGATCAGGGCGTATGACGTCGCAACGGCGTCGAAGAACATCTGCGCCCTGACGATCGGGCTGGAGGACTACACAGCCGACCTCGGCACGCAGCGGACGGACGAGGGCCGCGAAAGCTTCTGGGCACGGTCGCAGGTGGTCAATGCGGCGCGGGCCGCCGGCGTGCAGCCGATCGATACGGTGTTCTCGGATGTGAACGACATGGCGGGGCTGCGGGCCAGCGTGCTCGAAGCCAAGGGGCTGGGCTTTGACGGCAAGGGCTGCATCCATCCGCGGCAGATTCAGGTGATTCACGAGGCGTTCGCGCCGGCGCCGGCGGAGTTGGAAAAGGCTCAGAAGATCGTCGCGGCGTTCGAAGAGGCCCAGGCCAAGGGGCTCGCGGCGGTATCGCTGGGGAGCAAGATGATTGATCCGCCGGTGGTGAAGCGGGCGCTGCGCGTCGTGGAATTGGCGGAGAGGACAAGTCAGAAGTAAGAAGGCTGGTGCGGTACGGGGCTCGCGGCCTGTGGGAGCCGACAAAGAGTCCCGGGCTTCAGCCCGGACGGTCACATGGACAGAGCAGGCGTTCTCGCGCGTTGAGCATCAACCAAGATGGGAGGAGACGACATGTTACGCGCTATTGCCGCAACGCTGATGGCGACGGGGCTGATCGTGATCACGCTGGGCGCCGGAAAGCCAACGGACAACTCGGAGCAGGAGATCCGCGGGATCATCGATGCCTACATGGCGTCCGTTGCCTACCCGACCGCCAAGCCGCTCGACGTGAAGCTGCTCGCCGAGGACATTGAGGCGCTCTGGTCGAATGGTCAGGTGCTGCACGGCCGCGAGGAAGTTGCCAAGGCGATGGCGGAGGCGGTTGAAGCGACGCAGGCCAGTTTTGAGCGTTTGGGAGCCAAGGCAGTCAACGTCAAGATGCGCATTCGAGGCGACATGGCCTGGGCGACGTGCCAACTATCGGTCCACGGCACTCTCAACCGGGATGGTGGTGAATTTGAGAGCGTGGTACGCACGACGTTCGTTTTCGAGAGGCGTGACGGACACTGGCTGATGGTGCACGAGCACAGCAGCAGAGTGAAGGAAGAGAAGTAAGAAGTCTGAAGACAGAAGTCAGAAGTGAACAAGCCGCTGCGGCGCAGGCTTGCCGGCCGTGGCCACAGAGTTTGAGGGCGCATGACCAAATCGACCGCCAGATTGTTGATCTCCTGTCCTGACGCCAAGGGCATTATCGCCGGCGTGGCGGCGTTCATTGCGCAGTACGAGGGGAACATCGTCGAGGCGGATCAGCATGTGGATCCGGAGCATGGCGATTTCTTCATGCGCGTGGAGATCGAGCTGGACGGGTTTCGGCTGAATCCGGGGAATTTCGCCGGTGCTTGGGGACCGTTCGCCGAGCGGTTTGCGATGCGCTGGTCAGTCGAGTGGAGCAACATCACCAAACGCGTCGGCATCTTTGTCAGCAAGCAGAGCCACTGTCTGAACGACCTGCTGTGGCGCTGGCAGGGCGGCGAACTGGACGCGGAAATACCGCTCGTCATCAGCAATCACCGCGATTGCGAAGCAATTGTGCGCAATTGCGGCATCGAGTTTCAGCATGTGCCGGTTACGCCGGAGAACAAGGCCGAGCAGGAGGCCAGGCAGATAGAGCTGCTAGAGGCGGCGAAGGTCGATGTCATCGTGCTGGCCCGCTACATGCAGGTGCTGACGCCCGAGTTCGTCGCCCAGTATCCGAATCGCATCATAAACATCCACCACAGCTTTCTGCCGGCGTTCGCCGGACGGCGGCCGTATCACGCGGCGTACGAGCGCGGCGTGAAGATCATCGGGGCGACGAGCCATTATGTGACCGACAGGCTCGATGATGGGCCGATCATCGCGCAGGCAACGCTGGCGGTCGATCATCGCGATGCGATCGACGACCTGATTCGCAAGGGGCGCGATCTGGAGCGCATGGTCCTGGCACGGGCGGTGCGGCTGCATGTGCAGGACAAGATATTGGTAAGTCGGAATAAGACGGTGGTGTTTGATTGAGAAGATGTAGCGTCGGCCCCCCGTGGCCGACGTAGGATGTTGAACGGGTCATCGCGGTAGCGTCGGTGCGGCCCTGTAGCGGCCGACGTCCCGTCGACCGTCTTCTGGCGTTCGACGCGTCGGCCGATCTTCGGCCCTCGATGTAGCGGCCGCCCCCGTCGCGGCCGTAGGAGCCAGAACACGCCCACACGGCAGCGCCAAAACGCCACCGCTACGTTCGCTCCCAGCGGCGGCTATCCTCTGCGTCCCGGAGGGACAGCACAAGAGTAGCCCAGCTCGCGGTGCTGGGGCACGTTATCAGCCGCCGCTCCGTGACTGACGGCGACGCGCTAGTCCCTCATTTGTGAAAGCCGGGGTCTGAATCGTGTCCGATCCGTCACGACCACCAGTGGATGAAGGGCCGGTTACGCCGGTGTCTGCCCGGACATCGGATGGTCCACGAGCGTTTCTTGCAGAAGGAACTGTGGGGATACGCCGGCGATTCTGTGGGCGCCGTTGGTTGGCCCGTGTTGGCCTTGTTGGCGCGGCCTGTGCAGTACTGGCCGGAACGTGGTTGGTGATTGCACCGTACGGATTGCACATTGACAAGGAACCTCGCCGTCCCGCGATAGAACGGGCCAATCTGCGCGCCATCGGCCTAACACTGCTGATGTATGCCGACAAGCATGAGGGTCACTTTCCTGACGATCTGCTGACTCTCCTCGACCAGGGGCTGCTGTCGACCCAGTCGGTGCACTCGCCCTTCGAGGACAGTCGCGGCAACACGATCGACTACACGTATGTTGCTGGGCTTGATCGCGAGAACGACCCCGCAGGCTGGCCACTGGCGTTCGCCGACCCGGCCCTTTCGGGTGACGGCGTGGCAACAATCGTCTTCCTGGACGCCCATGTCGAGCGCCTTCGCGAACCGAAGTTCAGCGAAATGCTGACCGAGTTCAAGGCGGAATACGAGGCGACACGCGGTGTGCCGCCGGTTATTGTCGGGCCGTATTGAGCAAAGGGAAGATCGTGTGTGAGCCCAACACCGATCGACGTGCTGGTTTCACCTGCTCCTCCGCCGACTTTACCGGACAACCCGGCTTTACTCGCACGCTGAGACCAGCCCGCACGGTCGTCAACATTCTTGTACTGGCAGCCGTCGTGGCTGCTCTGGTCTGCGCGCTGATCATGTCCGTGCAGTCGGGTGGCGAACGGACGCCATACTCAGTGGAGAGTGCTCGGCTGTGGACCATTGGTCAAGGGCTTCACTTATACGCGAGAGACCACGGCGATGCGTTCCCCACGCGGCTTGTCGATCTGCTGGCTGGATCGCCGGTCACTACGGAGACGCTTCAATCCCCGCTCGACGAGAATGGTGACAACACGTGCGATTACTACTACGTGACGGGACTCGATACCGAGCATACTCCTCCGGACTGGTGGCTTGCCTACAGCGATCCGGCATACACAGATGGCGTCAGGGCATCTGTTCTGTTCGTGGACGGCCACGCCGAGTTGCTCCGCGAGCCGCGCTTCAGCGAGATGCTCGCGAGGTTCAACGCGGAATACGAGGCGGCTCGCGGCGTGCCGCCGGTGATTGTGGGACCGTATTGAATGGCGGTCTGTGAATCGTGCCGAAGGGGTGGACGGGGGTGGTCTTGGTAAGTGAGGGAACTCGTGAACGCGGGCAAAGTTGGGCCTAGCCTCGTGGGCCAGCAGTGGCCTTGGAACCGTCCAGACTGAAGTGCGGGGCGTTGCTGTTGGTGTGTGGGTATGCTGCCGAGGGCGGTGAGACATGCCCGCGCCGGCGCTTGGGCATGGCACCGGGCGTGGCACGCTGCAACGGGCGGGGTATGATTCTGAAGTTGGGGAGGGAACTCGGTTGCCGGTGGGGCGTCGGTCCGCGGACAGTTCGTAGGAGGGAGTCGGTTATGGCATTGCGGATCTTTGCGACGCTGGCGACGTTTGTGTGCTTTGCGATCGGGCTGTACTGGTTCTCGACGCAGTTGAAGACGTCGGATGAAATGGATCAGGCGGTCACCATCTCGTTTGGGCCGGCGACGCAGGACGCGGTCGAGATGGAATTGCCGGTGACCGATCTGATGGTACGGCACGAGCCGCCGGGACCGACGTCAGAGTATCGCAACGCGCACGAGTGGTCGGAAGCGCACTTGCAGGTGTTTGACGCGAACGGTGAGAAGCTGACGTGGCGGCGGATCGGACATCCGACGTACACGAAAGGGGCCGCCGCCGGTTTGTCGGATGGTTTTCTGATGTTCAAGCTCAAGCCGGGTGCGACGTACAAGCTGAGGTATACGCCGAGCGTCGCCGAGCGGATCAGCTATTCGAGCGAGTTCGAGGCGTCGACGGATAGTGAGGTGAGTGAGCGGCAGCTCATGTTGCCGCGGGAGTGAACGAGGGACTGGGGGGGCAAGTCAGAAGTCAGAAGTGAAGACGAAGACGAGGGCGTGGGGGCGATGTGCGGTGGGGCGATTCCGCCGCCCCTGCGGGGCGGGGAGTATCGGGGGGGGCGAGATCCACGAGTTTCGTCCCTATGTTCATTGGGACTTCACCCGCGGCTACAGTCCGTGGCTCCTTCGGAGCCGGGATGTGACGTGACAACAGCGTAGACGGGGGTGGTGCGGCCACGAAGATAGGCGGTGAGACGGCGGGGGTAGCAACAACGAAGACGGCCGACGAGACGTCGGCCGCTACACTGGAGGAAATGAGTGACGGGGGCCAGCAGTGGGCTGGGGACCGTCCGGATTGAAGTCCGGGGCTCTTCGGGGGGGGCGAGTTCGTGGTTGGCTGGCTGGAGCTTACTGGGGGCGGGCTGTAGGCTGGGGGTCGCGGTTAGTTGTTGGTTATCTGGTAACGACTGATTTGGGAGGTTTTTACACTCGTGCCAATACGTGTATTTGAGATGGCGGTCCGCGCAAGTGCGCTGGTTATCGCCAGCTTGCTGATGGTCGCCTTCAACGCGGGTTGTACGGACGCGCGGCTGGCGCGGTATAGCGATGACCGGCTTCTCGAAGAGTATCACTACGCGCTCGGCGAGAACTACATCGAGGTCAATGGTATTCAGTGGTGCTACCAGGAGTACGGTACGGGCGATCCGGTGGTGATTCTGCCGGGGCTGGGCTCGACGCTGGATTACTGGCAACTGAACATCCCGGTGCTGGCGGAGCAATATCACGTGATCGCCGTCGACCTGCCGGGCTTCGGGCGGACGAGCAAGCCGGACGCGCCGTACGACCTGACGTGGGAGACCGAGCGCATCTGTGAGTTCCTCGACGCGAAGGGGGTCAGGCGGGCGCGGCTCGTCGGCGTTTCGATGGGCGGGCACCTGGCCCTGCTGATTGCGCGGTATCATCCGGAGCGTGTCGAGCAGCTCGTTCTAGTGGGGGCGAGTGGGAACTGGCGCCGGCCGGGATTCCTGCTGAATTTCGGGATTTGGCTGGTGTGGCGTGATGCGGTCGTCACCGACTATCTGCGTGCGCACTGGGCGCGGATCTTCCACGAGTTGTTTGCCCACGAGACGCCGATGACGGAGCAGATCTTCCGCTACCAGATGGCGGTACGCGCAAACAAGGCGAAATTCGGGCCGCAGGGGCGGGCGTCGGCGCGGGCGCTGCACAGTATTCTGTACAGCACGATTCGCGATGAGTTGGACGCCATCAAAGTACCGACACTGCTGATCTGGGGCGAGCACGACACCGTGCACCCGCGCGATGGCGCGCTGCATTTTCGGGAGAACCTGCCCGACGCGCGCCTGGTGATCGTCAAGGACGCGGCCCACGCGGTGATGGCCGACCAGCCGGCGATCTTCAACCGGCTCGTGCTGGATTTCCTCAGATCGGGGACGGCGGGCGTGTCGGACGACTACTGAACAGCGCGCCGATGCCGCCGCCACGGAAGTGAAGGCGTGGGTTTGGTGAGCGTATGTCGGTGGGAGGTTGAGGGCGAAGTGCGCCTGTCCACACTTAGAACCTATCCCAAAACCGCGATTCTGATCCGAGCCGCGACCGTGAGGGAGCGGTTGTGCCGCAAAACGAACGGTTTCTCAGTCAACCGCTTCCTTAC
>JAFGRR010000395.1 GCA_016935035.1 Phycisphaerae bacterium
AATCAGAACCCCGGACGCGAGTCCGGGGCCGAGCCCACTTCCTGCGAGGACATTCTGATGGGCGGCGGGTGCCTTCCACCAGAGTTGTGTGATGACCCCGGACACGGGCTGGCGGCGACTCCCCTGTCACATTTCGGCCCGCGGCGCAAAGAGAGGGGGTGCGGCCGACTTGGCTGGCCGCGATGACCACGAGACCCGGAGACTTGTCATGTGGAACAAGATCAGACTGCTCTCAGCGTTGCTCAGTGCCGGCATTTCACTGATCGTTTTCGTCAACACCAGCGGCTGCGAGGACGGCGACATCACGATCGGCGCGTACCCGTACTGGTATTGAGCCGCCGGGCGGCGGGGCAGGATCGCCTGCCCCGCGCCGCAACCCACCTCGATGGCATGCCGTTCCCACCCATGGTCGCCCCGACGCACCACGCATCAGTCACCGTCCGACGTAACATTGTGGCAATCGCACATCTGAGCCGCTTCGCCCGTCGGCTCCCCCCACCACCGCGATTGACCCCGGCACGCGGCATCAGATAATCTCTGCTCTGCGGGGATAGACGGCGGCTCGTCAATCTGCGCGCCGCGCACAGGATCGGTGATATGCTCTGCCATCGGAACGCTGCACACGCACGCTCGCCCATCGGCATTCGCTGCCGCTGGCACATCGTGCTCGCCTTGAGTCTCTGGGTCTGCGCCAGTTCGGCCGCTCTGGCTGGCGACTCGGAGACGACCGCGGAGGATCTGCGGACCTATATCGACAGGCTCGAACCGCCCACGCCCGCCGACCTCGCCGCACGGCTCGGCCCCGCGCCGTCGATCGACAAGATCCAGAATCAGGCCGGCGACGGCACCGACGCGCTCGCCAACCGGCGGCTCGACAAAGACGATCTCACGCGTGCCATGGCCCTGCTTAGCCAAGCCATCACGCTGAGGAACGACGGCCGCTTCGACGAGGCCTATGACGAGGCGCTGCGGCTCGTGAAGCTGCGCGAGCATCTCCAGGGGCCCGACCATTGGGAGACTATCGACGCGCGTCTGTTCGCCGAGCGCATCCGCTTCATGTCGAGACTGTCGCCCGCCGATCGCACGGCCCTGGGCGCTGCCGATGCTTTCGACCAGGAGCTGCGCGACCTGTACCAGACTGGCGATTACGCCGGCACGCTGGCCCAGTTGGCCGCGCACTGGCGCACGCGACAACGCCTGCTGCCGCCCGGACATCATGACTTGGCACGCAGCCTGAGTTGGGCCGCGTCCCTGCTGACCGCGCTGGGCGAGTTGCCCACCGCCGAGTTGGCCTACCGCGCCGCGGCCGACGGCTTCATGCGTTGCGACGGCAACATGCACCCAGCGACGCTGGCGACACTCGGCAACCTGGCGGAGCTACTCCGCCTGCGCGGGCGTTATGACGAAGCGGCCCTGCTGTATCCGCCCATCCTGTCGAACACTCGTGCTGTCTTTGGCTCGCGGAATCCCGAATACATGACGGCTCTGAACAACGCCGCCCTGCTGTTCAGTGATCAGAAGCAGTACGCGCGTGCCGAGCGACTGTTCCGCCGCATTCTGGAGCTGCGTCGGGCGACACTGCACCCGAGCAATCCAGCCATCGCCGAGACGCTGCCCAACCTGGCGATGGTGCTCGACCGCGAGGGTCAGCCGACCGCCGCCCTGCCGCTGTACGACGAGGCCTTGGAGATCCTCCAGAAGCGCTACGGCGAGGAGCATCCGCAGATCGCCCTGACGCTGGACTATCAGGGCACCACCTTGTGCGAGTTGGGCCGCTACGCTGAGGCCGAGCCAATCCTGCGCAAGTCGCTGGAGATGCGGCGCAAACTGCTCGGCGACAAGCACCCCATGGTCGCGGAGAGTCTGCGGCACCTCGCGCAGTTGCGCTACGAGATGGGCGCCATCCATGACGCTGAACAGCTGTGGCGTGAAGCACTCGAAGTCGCGCTCGCCACGCTCGGTGCGCAGAACCCGAACCTCGCCACGTACGTCCACGACCTCGCCGGCTGCCTGGCCACGCAGGGCAGACTGGCGGACGCCGAGGTGTTGTATCGGCGTGCGCTTGCGCTCGAACGCGAGACTCTCGGCGACGACAACTGGCATGTGGCATCCACGCTTACCAACCTGGCCGCGCTGCTGCGCAACAAGGGTGACCTGGTCGGTGCCGAACAGGCTGCGCGCGACGCCTTGCGCATCAACCGCGAATTGCCCGGCGACTCCAATCTGTCGGTGGCGGCCTCACTTAACAACCTCGCGGGCATCCTGTACGACAAGGGCGAGCGCGAGGAAACGCTGCGCTGCGTCCGCGAGTCGCTGGCCATCTGGCGGCAGACACTCGGCGATGAGCACGCGCGCGTCGCCCTCGCCCTCAGTAATTCCGCCGCACTCCTCATGGCCAACGGCCAGCCCGAAGAGGCGCTTCCCATATTCGAGGAGACTCTCGAACTACGCCGCAAGCTGCTCGGCGACGAACACCCCGACGTCGCCACCAGCCTGTACGATCTCGCCGCCGCCCGGATAAGCCTCGGCCGCTACGATGAGGCCGAGCCGTCGCTCAGGCGTGCCTTGGAGATCCTGCGGGCGGCGTACGGCGACTCACATCCGGCCATGGCTGCCTGTCTGGCGAGTCTGGCCGACATCGCATCGGCGCGTGGCGATGATGCCGCCGCCGAACCGCTGCTGCGCCAGGCCCTGACCATCTGCGAGCATCAGCGCACGCAAATCGTCGGCGACGAGCAGGCCCGGGCGCGTTATGCCGGCGTGCTGAGCATCGGCCGCCGTGCCGCGCGGCACTGTCGCACACTAATCAATCTCGGCCGGCTGGACGATGCGCTGGCGGTGGCCGAGCGCGGCCGTGGGCGGGCCATGCTCGACCTGCTCGAACGGTCGCAACACGACCTGCTCGCCGAAGCCACTGCGGCAAAGGACCTTTCGCTCGCCAAGCGTCTGACGCGCCTGCAAACGCTTGAGCAGGCCGCCGAAGGCAAGCTGACGATGGCCGAGTCCGCTGTGGCCGCCGTGCGTCTGCAAACAGACTTGGACGCCCAGGCGAAGCAGGAGCTCGTCAAGACGCGGCTCGCCGATGTGGCGGCGGCGCGGCGTGATCTAGAGAGTGCGACCGTCTCGCTGCAAACGCAATTGGTCGACGCCTGGCCCGACGCGCGGCCGGCCGACGTCGCCGATATTCGCGCGGCACTTCATCCGGACGAGTTGCTGCTCTGCTGCCTGTGGACCACGGATTACGTGGCCGTGCTGTCGGTGCCGGCGGCCGGATGCGGCGATGTCGCCGCATTCACGCTGGCGGATGGCCCGACAAGCGCGGCGGAGTTGACGAAGCTGGCCGAACAGGTGCACGACCAAGTCTCACAGCGCGGGCGACTAAGCGGCGAGGCAACGCGCGAGTTCGCTGATCGCATCGTGCCCGCTGAGTTGCGTGCCGCCGTGCTGAAGGCCAAGCGACTTGTCGTGCTGCCGGCTGGTCCGCTCAACAGCGTTCCACTGGCGGCATTGTGCACGCCGGGCGGCAGCGATTACTGGCTCTGCAAAGCTCCACCCGTCGCTTACGCCGAGTCAGCCAGCGTTTTCGTGAATCGACGCCATGCCGCTGCCCAACACCACCCGGCCGACACCCAGACCGCCGTTCTGCTCGGCAATCCCATCTTCAGCACAAAGCAGACGCTCGCATCCGCCGCGGATCTCGAAGACTGCACGGCGCGTGGGCTCGACATCGCCGTATCCGAAGCCAGCGTCACCGACGCGGTGCGTCTCTTCGGCGGCGAGTTGAAGCCGTTGCCCGGAACAGCGCGCGAGGTACTCGCCATCGCCGCGGCGTTCGCTGACACGAAGAAGCCGGATACACCGGCCGACACAGTGGTGCCGCTGTTTGCCCGAGAGGCGACGCTCGCGAACCTCGAGTCAGCGGTCACGGGCAAACGCTACGTGCACATCGCGACTCACGGGCTGATCGGGTCGCGTGAGCGGCCGTATGACGCCAGTCTCGCCCTGACGCGGCCGCCGGAAGTCACGCCGGCGGACAACGGCTTCCTGACGCTCGACCACCTGATTCGTCACTGGCGCGGGCGGCTGAGCGATTGCGAGATGGTCGTGCTATCCGCGTGTGACACGCAGCGCGGCATCAAGGCCGGCGATAGCGTGATGGCGTTGCCGTGGGGCTTCTTCTACGCGGGCGCCGATACCGTCGTCGCCAGCCTGTGGAAGGTCGATGATGTGGCAACATCGCTGCTGATGCAGCGTTTCTACAAGAACCTGCTGCACGCCGACGGCGCCGCCGACGCCAACTCGAAGCTGGCGGCTTTGTGCGAGGCGCAGTGCTGGCTGCGTACGCTCACCACGGACGACGTGCGAACAGAACTGGGAATCACCAGCGATCAACAGTGGGACGAGTTGTGGCACAGCCGCGGCATCAACGAGGTTGATTCCACGCCAGTGACCGGCACGACCGCCGCGCGACCTTTTGACCATCCGTACTACTGGTCGGCGTTCGTGCTCATCGGCGACCCAGGCTAGCGCTGTCGCACGAACCATGTGGCGCAAGGCCTCCATGCATACGCAACAGAGCCCAAGCAGATGCGACGGGCATATTCAGACGGCACGAATAGAGCAAGCCAGAGTAGCGCAGCGAATGCCGAAAAGGCGGCTATCAGCAGTCAGCCCGAATGGAACGCGCGGCTTCTCCGATGGTCGGCGCGCAACAACCGGGCCAATAATGGGCGGGCTCGGACCGGCGCATCTTCGTCTTTCCCTTCGTCGCTTCGCCGCTTCTTGCCAAACCCCTTGCATAAGTTGGGCGAGGGTGTTTCACTCTCTCCCTATTGGTTCGCCTGGGCGAGCGCGGTGCCGCTGGCGGGCCTGGGCCATCTGACGCGAGGAATGCCGCTTGGCCAATGGCGCTGCGACAAACGGGCAGGGGCCGATCACACTGCCCTATGCCCCAACGCTGGATGACACGCGCCCGCTCGCCGCGCCGCCGTGGTGGATACTGCCGATCCTTGCCATACTGGCCGCGGCGGCACTATCGGTCGACGAATGGGCCACGCACCTGCTGACCGACACCGGCCTGCACCACAAGGTCTGGCACGCCATCACACTCGCCGAGCCGATCATCGGCACGGCCATTCTCGTCGTGTGTATCGCGTCGTATCCCAATACGCGAAAGACATGGGAAGCCATCGCCATGGTGTGCGGCGCCCTACTGATCAACGGCACGCTGACGGCCGTGCTGATGCGGACCGATCCATCGAGCAGCGCCGCGACGGCGATCCGCAGCGCGCAGGGCGCAGTCGGTTGGGCCTTGATCCTCGGACTGCTCGGCCTGCACGCCAACGGCGCCCGCCTATGCGGCGGCTTTCTGGCCGCGGTGCTGCTCTCGACCGCCGTCACGCATCTGCTGAAATGGGCCATCGGCCGCGCCCGACCGCAAACCGACCTCGGCCTGCTGCACTTTGAACCATTCCACGGCGGCTTGGGCGACCTGGAGTCACTTCCGTCGGGTCATTCGAGCGCAGCGGCGACGCTGGCGGTGCTGCTGGGCATCTACTTCCCACGCGCCCGGCCGCTGTTCTACGCGTTCGCGCTGATGGTCGGATTTAGTCGCGTCGTCGCCGACAAACACTTCCTGTCGGACGTCTTGGCCGGATTCATGGTCGGCACCGCATCGGTGCTGCTGTGCGTTCGCCTGCTGGGCAAGAGCTACTACCGGCGAGGCGTAACGGCTGACGGCCGCGAGCGCTAAGGCCCGCGCGCGTTGGCCAAACTGGCTCACCCGCCGCGACTCTCGTAGAATCCATATTGTGAGCCCGTTTGCATGTACCCCGAGCCGTGAACGCGTGTCACCGACTCGGCCACCAGTCAAAGGAGCACGATATGCTGAAGCGTCTGGGGATGATGTGCGCGGTCGCGGCTTGCCTCATGGGCACACTGACCGCCGCCGCCGATGACAACGAACTCGACAAGATCCAGCAGCGCCTGGCCGATAGCTGGAAGGAACATCGGTCCTTCACTGCCAGCATGAAGATCACTGAGAAACGCGAAACCCCCGGCTACCCTGCCGCGACGCTCACTGGAACGGGCAAGATGGAGCTCATGCGCAAAGGCGACAAGGAACTCATGCGCGTCGAGGTCGAGATGACCATCGCTCAGAAGCTCGGCGATAACGAGACCGAAATGAAGCAGTCAAGTCTGACCATCTCCGACGGCGATCACCGATACGTGCTGGCCGAGATGATGGGACAGAAGATGGCCCGCAAGACGAAGATCGACAAGGCAGACGCGATTGACCCCGCGGCGATGTTCAAGGACCTGCGCGAGGACTTCGAACTGAAGGTTCTGTCCGAGGAGACGATCGGCGACACCAAGGTCACCGTCATCGAAGGCACACCCAAGCAGGCCGACGCCGCGCCGCTGACCAGGATCGTCAACTACCTCGACCTGGAGCACGGCGTGATGGTCAAATCCGTTATGTTCGGACAGGACAATACGCCGATCCGGACAACGGAATTCACTGACCTGAAGTACGACGTGAAGATTGACCCCGAGCGCTTCGTGTTCAAAACGCCGGAGGGCGTCGAACTCATCGACGACACCGAGACGCCCTGAGTCGCCGCAGGGCATTATCTAGCCAACTCGGCCACCCATCTGGTCGATACCGGCATTGGTGCATGTCGCCGCCCGTGTTGTTCCGCGTCCGGGAATATCGCTTACGAAAGCATTGGGAGCCGGACGATTCGTTTTTTGCTGCATAAATCACTCCGCGGCCACTATCCTACAGTTGAGGTCGGACGCCGGGCTACGCGCTGACTAACCCCAACGGAGAGAGGACACAAATGACCCGCCCCCTAACCGCCAGCATGCTGCTTCTGTTGATCCTGATACCCATTTCAGCCGCGGACGGCGTGACCCCGGGACAGATAATCCCCGGCGAGCAGCTCGATCCGGCGACCTACGGGCCGTCATACGTCGAGTCGATGGAAGACGCTGTCCAGCGCGACC
>JAFGRR010000396.1 GCA_016935035.1 Phycisphaerae bacterium
AACCTCGATGCCATCATCGACGGCATCGTCGACGTTCGCTACGACGGGCACCTGCCGTACGACACCTACGACACCGACCCCAATCAGCCGGTGGGCGGTGACTACTACGAGCTCGACTTCTCGTGCCTCGTGCGCTTTGACAGCCTCGTCTACTATGAGGGTGACATTCGCTGGAATGACATCAACGGCGACCCGCACTACATCGAGCCGCGCGGCGGGTACTTCATCGACCTCGGCGTTGAGGTTTGCAGGGACGGCGACTGGACAAGTGTGGATGACCTTATGCTCAGCGAACCACTGGACCGCGACCTGTTCTACCAGGTGATTGAGTTGACATTTGACAGCGTCGCCGGCGATGGCATTCGGATTCGCGGGACGGCCGGCGGCACGCATGCGTACACGAGCATCGTCGAACTAGTGGCGGAGGGCGCGATGCTGTTGCCGGGCGACCTCAACTGCGACGGGGCCACCGACGTGTTCGACATCGACGCATTCGTGCTGGCGTTGGTGGATGGGGCGGGCTACGGTGCCGCGCACCCGCATTGCGACATCAGCCTGGCTGACTGTAACGATGACGGCGCGGTTGACGTGTTCGACATTGACGCATTCGTGCGGCTGCTGACACAGCGCTGAGCGGCGGTGGCAGCATGGTGGCCTTTGGCAGCGTCGCTATGAACAGGGGGCGTCAGGGCTGCGCGGGTTGTGTCGAGGGCGGCGCGTTCGTGCTCAGCGCATCAAGTCGCCAGAGGGCCAGGTGATATTCACTCATCGGGTCGGGGTGCGCGCAATCGGGGTCAATCTGGAGGTTGGTGTCGACGCAGCGCTGATACCACTGTAGCGCCTCTTCATTGCGGTTGTACAACAGGCATGCTTCGCCGGCGTAGTAGCATGCCTCGCACAATCGCTCAGTGTTACCCTCTTCCACGGCATCGACGAGATCCTCGGGCGCGAGCTGGCCCTGGAGGCAGGATATGATCTCGTGCAGCCAGGGTGTGGCGGCGACCCTCTGCGTACCGTAGGCCTCTTGTGCGGCTTCACGCAGCTTCTGCTGCGCAAGTTCCGATTCGCCGCGGCGTTCCAGCTCACGAGCCTGATCCACCAGCACAAGATACAGGCGCAGATCCGCGTGGTTGACCAACCCCGTGTCACGTCGCATAGCACGATAGTCGGCGGCAGCTTCGTCGAAGCGACCCAAAATCCACAGTGGGGTGGCCCGATGGTGGCGCGGCCAGGGGAAGATCGCGCCGGGTGAATCGGGCGCCCTGGAGAAGTACATGATGGTCTTCTCATACTCGCGCAAACACAGATAGGCCGCTGCGCACGTCAGGTATGGTCGATCCCATGTCGGATTGGCCGCGGATGCCTGGTTAGCGTAGTCGATGGCGTCTCTGTATCGGCCGGCCCGCAGGCATGCGCCAGCTTTGAACTCCATCCACGTGCAACGCGACTTGCCCAGTGCGAGCAGAGTGTCCGCGTGCACCAAGGCCTCGTCCACACGGCCGGCGCGGCAATAAAGCAGCGCCAGGCGAGAGTGCACCAGTGGATCGTCCCCGTCCAGCGCGCAGGCCTGTTCGGCGAAGGAGATCTCACGCTCGGCGTTCAGGGAGGCAAGTGACAGCAGGTAAGCCGCGTCGGCCGTCGTCGGCGGTTCAGCGAGCGCTGCGTCAAGCTGCGCCTGTGCATTGGTCTTGTTGGACTCAACGGCAATCTCCGCCAGCATCAGGCGACACGCGGGCTTTGCACGCGGGTCATCGGAAGCGAGATGGAGGTCCTTTATGGCGGTGTTGATCAGGAGCTCATCGTTGGCGTTGTGGCCGGTCGTGTAGTCCGTTCGCGCCCTCAACAGACATACGTCCAACAGGTTGGGCCAACGATGGCTTAGCGCGCGTGCCTCAGCGACATACTCCTCGGGAGGTTTGCGGTCGAGGCGGAAGTTGTTGATTACCTAAGGCACCGCTCGGCGCGCACCTTGTTCCTGGTGGGCCTCTTCGACGGACAGCGAATGGCGGTGCCACCATACACCGCCGGCCAGGCCGAGCACGATGAGACAACTCGCGATTGCCACCGTGGCTATGCGCGTGCGCTGACGCCCAATCTGCCGGCGTACCTGGTCAAGCGCGGTGGCAGGCCGGGCGACGGTGGGCTCGCCACGCAGGTAACGCTGAATGTCCTGGCCCAACCGGTTTGAGTCGGCGTATCGCTGTGTGGGGTCCTTGAGGAGTGCCTTGAGGACGATAGCCTCCAACTCGCGATCGACGTGCCGCGTCAGCGATGAGGGTGGTATGGGGTCGGCGCCGCAGATGCGGTGGACGATGGCCGTCGCGCTTCCGATCGGGTCATAGGGCATGCGGCCGGTGAGGGCCTCATACAGCATCACACCCAGCGAGTACACATCGGCGCGGGTGTCGACTTTGCTCGGCGCGCCACTCGCCTGTTCCGGCGATAGATAGCGCAGCGTTCCCAGAATCTGACCGGGCGCGGATATGCTCTGCGTTATCCCGCTGGTGCCGTCGGTCTCATCGAGTGCTTTCGACAGCCCGAAATCGAGGACGTGGGGCTCGCCGTCGGCATCGATCATTACGTTGGCGGGTTTCAGGTCGCGATGGATCACGTCGCCTTGATGAGCATGACCGATCGCAGTGCAGATCTTCGCGAACACGTGCAGGATCGCGCTGACATCGGGCTGGTCGACGAGGAGCCAGTCGCTCAGGCTGAGCCCGTCAATCAACTCCATGGTATAAAAAGGCTGTCCTGTGATGGTCTTGCCGGCTTCGAAGATGCGCACGATTCCGTTGTGCTGGAAGCGCGCGGACAGCTCAATCTCTCGCTGGAATCGTTCGTGGGCCGAACGCGACGAAAAACCACCCGACAGCATGACCTTAAGCGCCACGTCGCGTTTCGTGGCAAGCTGTATCGCACGGTAGACAACACCCATGCCGCCACGGCCAAGTTCAGCCGTGATTTCGTAACCGGGCACGAGCCCGGGCGGCGGCAACGAAACCAAAGTCGCCTGGGCGATGTCAGTAGCCTCGCGCGCCGCCGATTCTATCAGCCGCCGCAGATGGTCGTCGCTTGTACCCTCGTGGTTTGCCGCACTCACATCCGGCCCCCATTCTATCCTCTGTCGCGTGGCAGCGTAATCACGCGTGAATCGTACTCCGTTTGCTCATTGGCCCGACAGGTACTGCGATCCCGATCCGAGCCTTTCCCGCAAGTGGTCCAGGGCGCGAGCCCGAATCATGTAGACTGCACCGGTCGAGCGATTCAGGTTGCTGGCGATCTCCTCGGCCGGTCGGCCCTCGTAGTCATACATCCTAACGACGCAACGGTAGATCTCCGGTAGTTGTCGGATCTCGCGTGCCAAGGCTCTGCGCGCATCCTTGCGGGCCAGATTCTGGCTGGGGGGGGCTTCGCCGGTGCTTATTGTCTCGAGGAGATTGGCGATAGAGCCGGCGATGCGGTGATCCAGAATGCGCTGGTGGTTGCCACCACGCTTTTCTGTCTCCAACATCTCCAGGGCGTTGCATAGATTGCGTTTGGCGATGACGCGCAGCCACTTGGCGAAGGCCTCGATGCTATGAGACGAGAAGCGTTGAATACCGAGGAACGCGTCGGCGAAGGCCTGTTGCAGTACATCGTCAACCGAGAGCACCGACCGCCAGCGTGGCGGAATGCGTCCCTTCAGACTCCGCGCCAGGCCCGGCGCATGTTGCCGCAGCAGCAGTGCAAGCGCGTCGCGATCACCAGCAACGGCCCGCTCGAGAAGATCCTGGCCCGCGTCACCCACCCCAGCGCTCCCTTCAGCAGACTCCGACTAGACCGTTCATTACGACAGACCCGTGGCAGACACACAAGGTTCTTGGAAGTGCGGGTGTCCACGCCCGCTGTGGAAGGCACACAGGCCTGCCACCCCCGATGCCGTGGCTCCCGCTATCCACGCCATCAAGCACGCCTTGTATGGTACACGCGCCTGCGCCAGCTTTGCAAGACAGTGTCTGGCCAGCATTACTCTGGCATGGGACTCATATGGTCCGATTCGGCAACGCACACCACACCGGAACGCCGGGTACTACTGCGGCGAGATGGCACTACCGTTGCGATAGGCCATCGTGCTATGCTGCGCACACTTGTACGCGGAGGAACGGCGCGGTGGCATTGCCGAATCGACGATATCAGCGACGCGTCGATGAGATCGGGCCGACCGAGAAGTTCATCGGTGTGGGGATCCTGGTGGCATTGACGGGGATCGTGGTTGGTCTTGTGTACCACGTGCGCACGGACCGCGAGTATCTGTTCGATGTGGCATTGTCGGACTATGCCGGTGTCGCCGGCGATGACGCGGCGCCTGTTTCGCCTTCATCTGTGACGGATGAGTCGGCGTCCAATCTTGCCGAGGTCGCGTCTGACGCCGTGTCGCCCACGAGCGTCTTTCCGGATTCCGGCCTGGCCGAATGGCGGAAGCCGACCGAGACTCGTGAGTATTCCGCCGACGACCTGTATATCGAGATCGACGGTCGCGCTCCGGCATATCTCGAACGTGGCTGTACCGGCCTGGTGGTCGGTACGTATCAGCACATCGGCGAAGAGGATCGCGGCATCGACGTCTATGTCTTCGCCATGGCCACGCCAGAGAACGCACGCGCGATGTACGATGCCGAACTGCCGCCGGACGCCGAGCAGTTCAAACTTGGACAGGCGGCGTACGAGGTTGGCGGCTCGGTGTTCCTGTGCATCGGGCCGAATTACGTGCAGATCATGCCATATGATCTTGAGGAGTCCAGCAAGGAGGCCGCGCTGAAGATCGCCGAGCGCATCGCCGGGAACTGACAAGGTACCGACACGAGAACCGAGCCCCAACTGAAGTGAGGGGTACATTCAGTCCCGAGTACCGGACCAGAGGCCGCCAGTCGAGCACAGACGGGTAACCAACGAAGAGTATCATGTCCGCCGACAGCAAC
>JAFGRR010000397.1 GCA_016935035.1 Phycisphaerae bacterium
CAAGGTCGTGATCCCATCCGGCCCGCGCAACGCCCGCGCCCTGCTGCGCGAAGCGATCTTCGGCCAGGACCCGGTGATCTTCTTCGAGCCGAAAGCCATGTACCGCTCGTTTCGCGAAGAGGTCCCCGAAGAACCCGAGACGATGCCCATCGGCAAGGGCCGCGTCGCCCGCGCAGGTAAGGATGTCACGCTCATCACCTACGGCCCCACACTGCCGCCGACGCTGGACGCCGCCGAAGAGTTATCTGACGAGCACGGCGTTGACGCGGAGGTGCTCGATCTCTTGTCGGTAGCCCCGCTCGACGGCAAGCTGATCCAGGATTCCGTACGCAAAACCGGGCGTGCGGTGGTTGTGCACGAAGCGCCGCGCCATTGCGGCGTTGGCGCGGAGATCATGGCGCGGATCGTCGAGGAGAGCCTGGAGTATCTTGAGGCTCCGATTGTGCGCGTGACGGGATATGATACGATCATCCCGTACTTCTCGAACGAACGAACGTACCTGCCCGACGCCGGGCGGGTAGTGAAAGCCGCACTGCGAACCGCGCGGTACTAACTGCGGTGCTGGTGCCCCACCCTTTCAAGGGTGGGGGACTGACCGAGTGTCTGCCCCGTCGGATGACCAGAAACTGTCGCCACGAGCGACGCACCGCCGCGAAACATGAAATCAGTCCCCCACGGCTGAAGCCGTGGGGCACCCAGTGGTAGCAACGACGAAGACGGCCTGCGAGACGCAGGCCGCTACACACGACTACAGCGGCACCAGGAAGGACCTGCATGTTCGAGTTCAAGTTGCCGGATCTGGGAGAAGGCATCGCCGAGGGCCAGATCGTCAGCGTGCTAGTCAAGGAAGGCGACACCGTCGCCGAATTCGAGCCCATGCTCGAAGTCGAGACCGACAAGGCGGCGGTCGAAATCCCGTCGCCCAAGAGCGGCGTGATCAAGAAGCTGCACGTCGAGGCCGGCCAGATGGTCAAGGTCGGCCAGGTGCTGATCACGATCGACGATGCCGGCGGCGGTGAGCCAGCCGCCGCCAAGCCCGATGAGAAGCCCGCTGCCGAGCCGGCCAAGAAAGCCGAGACCCCCGCGCCGTCAACGCCGGCGGCTGCTCAGGCCCCCGCACCCACCGCGGCCGCGCCGGCGCCTGTCGCCACGGCGCCGGCACGCAGCGGTCCGATCCCGGCCGCCCCCGCCGTCCGAAAGCTGGCCCGCGAGTTGGGCGTCGATCTGGCCACTGTTGCCGCCACCGGTCCGAACGGCCGCGTGCTGCGTGAGGACGTCGAGCGTGCGGCCAAGGGCGAGGCTGCTCCGGCAGTGGCAGCCGCCCCGAGCGCCCCTGCAGCCGGCGGCGTCGCCATTCCCTCTGCCCAATTGCCCGACTTCACGCAATACGGCCCCATTCGCCGCGAACCGGCCCCGCAGATTCGCAAGACCATCGCCAAGCAAATGACGCTGTCATGGCTGAACATCCCGCGCGTCACGCACGGCGACACCGCCGACATCACCGATCTGGAGCAGGCCCGCAAGGAATACAACGCCGGCGTGCGCGAAGGCGAGCCCAAGATCACCATGACGGCCATCGTAGTGAAGGTCGTCGCCGGCGCGCTCAAACGCTACCCGAAATTCAACGCCAGCTACGACCCCGACGCCGGCGTCACGATCTTCAAGGATTACATCAACATGGGCATCGCGGTTGATACGCCGCGCGGCCTGGTCGTGCCGGTGGTGCGCGACCCCGACAAGAAGCCCGTCACGCAGATCGCGGCCGACCTGGCGGACATCGTCAGCCGCACGCGCGAGGGCAAATTCGAAATTTCCGAGTTGCGTGGCGCGACATTCACGATTACGAACGTCGGCCCGCTCGGCGGCAAGTTCTTCACGCCGATGGTCAACTTCCCCGAGTGTGCCATTCTTGGCCTGGGTCGCGCCGATTGGGAAGCGGCCGTGCGCGACGGCCAGATCGTGCCGCGCATGATCCTGCCGATGGCGATCTCGTTCGACCATCGCACCGCCGACGGCGCCGAAGCCGCCCGCTTCAGCACGGACATCATTCAGGCCCTGCAAAACCCATTGCGAATGCTGGCCTTAGTCTGAGATGTAACGGCCGACGTCTCGTCGGCCGTCTTCTGGAAAAAACGACGCGGGGGCCCCACCCTTTTAGGGGCGGGGGACTGACATTATGGCAAAGCGCGTCCGCGCAAGACAAGAACCCGTCCCCCACGGCTAAAGCCATGGGGCACCAGGTACTGACAACGACAAGGACGGCCGACGAGACGTCGGCCGCTACATACGCCGTCAGGCCCCAAGGCCCGACGCGCATTGCACACAACCGGAGGACACGCCCGTGGTCATGGGTGAACTCACCGAGGAAACGCAAGTTCTGGTCATCGGCGGCGGCCCGGGCGGCTACGTCGCCGCCTTTCGCGCCGCTGATCTCGGCCTCGAAACCACCATCGTCGAAGAGTCGCCCTTGCTCGGCGGCATCTGCCTGCGCGAGGGCTGCATTCCATCCAAGGCCCTGCTGCACATTGCCCACCTGATCGAGGATGCCGCTGAGGCCGAGCAGTTCGGTGTCAAATTCAACACGCCCAAGATCGACCGCGCCAAAGTCGCCGCCTGGAAGCAATCCGTCGTTGACAAGCTCTGCGGCGGCATCAAGACGCTGGCGTCGAAGCGCAAGGTGCGCGTCATTCAAGGCCGCGCCAGCTTCGAGGACTCGCGCACCGTGCGTATCGAAGGCGGTGAAGTCGCGCGGCTGAAATTCAAGCACGCCATCGTCGCCACCGGCTCGCGGCCCAGCGTACTGCCCGAGTCCGTGCTGCCCGCCGACTGCTACATGGATTCCACCGGCGCCCTCGCACTGGAGACGATCCCGAAGACGCTGCTGGTCGTCGGCGGCGGCTACATCGGCCTCGAACTCGGCCAGGTCTACGCCGGCCTCGGCAGCAAAGTCACCGTGATCGAGATGCTCGACCACCTGCTGCCCGGCTGCGACGCCGACCTTTCACGCACGCTGACCGCCAATCTCAAGAAGCAGTTCGCCGCCATCCACACCTCCGCCAAGCTCGACAGCGGCAAGAAGGTCAAGGACGGGGTCGAAATCACCTATACCAAAGGCGGCAAGCAAACGTCCGAGGTCTTTGAGCGCGTGCTCGTCTCCGTCGGCCGCCGCCCCGCCTCCGACACCGTCGCCATCGAGAACACGAAGGCCAAGGTCACCGAGCGCGGCTTCATCGAGATCAACGAGCGCTGCCAGACCGCCGACAAGCACATCTACGCTATCGGCGACGTCGCCGGCAATCCGATGCTCGCGCACAAGGCCAGCCGCGAAGGCATCGTCGCCGCCGAGAACATCGCCGGCCACGACAGCGCCTTCGACAATCGCGCCATCCCCGCGGTCGTCTACACCAGCCCCGAAATCGCCTGGTGTGGTCTGACCGAGGAACAGGCCAAGGAAAAGGGCATCGAGATCAAGGTGGGTAAGTTCAACTGGGGTGCCTCCGGCCGCGCCGTCGCCATGGGCCGCCCCGCCGGCCTGACCAAGGTCATCTCCGACGCCCAGGGCCAACGCGTTCTCGGCGTCGGCATCGTCGGCGAACACGCCGGCGATCTCATCGCCGAGGCCGTACTGGCGATCGAGATGGGCGCGGAGGTGGAAGATCTAGCGATGACCATCCACCCACACCCGGCGACATCAGAAACCGTGATGGAGGCCGCCGAGAGCATTCTGGGCTCCGCCACGCACGCACTGAAACGCTGACCCAGGCGGTGTATACTACACCGCGACAGGCCAACGTGCACTACGCCGAATGTAGCGGCCGACGTCTCGTCGGCCGTCTTCCGGCCCGGACGCCCGACGCTCCACAGGGGTGACAACATGCTTGCCCGCACACGCAGAGCAGCCATGCTGGCTGCGTTCGTCCCGCTGATGGTCGCCACCGGCCTCACTGCCGGCTGCGAGCTGTTCGCACGCCACGAAGCCGAGCCCGGCACCCTGCCGCCCTTCCTGCTGCGCATGCGCGACACCTACCCGGAACTCGCCTCCGGCCGCTTTTTGTGCCTGGCCCACTTCGAATCACCCGACCAGGCCGACCTCTTCCGCGTCACAAACGCCGACGGCGTGACCGACGACCGCCCGCAACCCGTCGTCGGCGTCCGCCACAGTCGCAGCGAAACCGGCGGCGGCGGCCTGCACGTGCTACTCGAAAACGCCGGCGACGAGTTGCGTTTTGACGGCGAGCGTTCGCGCACACTCGCGCTGATGCGCGATTGGCGCGACTACGCCCTGCTGCTTTTCTCGATCCACGGCCCGCCCGCTGGCGCACGTCTGCGCTTCAGTGTGAGAAGTGGAACGGATCTGGAGCTCGAATACACACGCACCATCGACGTGGCTCCCGGCTGGAATCTGTACCGCATCGACCTGGACGAGATCGGCGACGAGGTTGACCTCGCCGATGTGCGCTGCCTCACCTGGCGCGCCGACACGACCGAAACGCCGCTGGAATGTTTCCTCGACGACGTCATCATCGCGGACAACACACGGTACGTTCTGGGCGAGGGCGGCGGCAACGGGGAACTGTACGCGTTCGAGCGTGGCTGCGGCCTGCATGTCGGCGCCCATGAGCGATTCGAGCTCGTGTTCACCGACGGTCTTGTAAGCGGCTGGTACGCGGACACGCGACAAGAGAATTCGCAGGTCCCGCCATCGCCGACTTCGATCGAACTGCCGCGACCGCCGCGCGCCGCGCCACCCGTCTCTCAGCGCCCGAACTTGACAGTCCGTTCCGGGCTCGGCCCGCACCCGGTTCCGCTTACGCCGGACTGGTACGAACAGCGTGAGTCGCCGGTCCGCTACGACGATCCGGAGTTGTACGCATTGTGGGGATCAAGCGTGATCGCGCAGCAATGGCTGCGTGAGGCGACGCCGACGCGCATCGTCATCCAGGCCCAATGGCGCTTCGCGTCTGACCTGACGTCGCGCGCGGGCGAACAGACTCCAGACGACGCATTCCCGGCCCACAACTGGCAATACGTCATCTATCCGACCGGCGAGGTCTACACGACGGTTGCGTCGGTAGCCGGCGAGGTCGGCTGGCCGATGCCGCTGGTTGGGTATGCGGTGGCATTGCCCGGTCGCCGCGGTTTTCGCCGCGTGGATCTCGGCCGTGATGGGGATGTGGGCGGGCTGGGCGTGCTAATGACGCGGCGCGGCGACGGAGCTGATCTGCTCTGGACACCGCACGAGCCGGCTATGGCGACGCATGTCGCGGAGTTGGTGGCGCCGGATCGCCGGCGTCTGGCGCTGGTACTGGGCGAGTTGGCCGCGTGTCCAGTCGTCGAGAGCACTCATCTGTTGCGTTTCTACCCGTGGGACATGAACGGCCAACCGGAGGCCAAGACATTCGCACGGGATTACACTACACCGGCAACGCTCCGCACGACGGTCGGAACCGTGCGGCGCGACGTGGCCGGCGATCTCAACGCGGATGGGTACAACGAGGCGGAGGGCTGCCACGAACTGGCGCTTGACGCCGGCGTGTTGCGTTTCACATTCGACCCCGGGCAGCTCTTGCGTCATGCGCCGCGTTTCAGGGTGCATGGAGTGGCGACCGACGCGCCATACTGGGTTTACGTGGACGGCCAGCGTCTGCGCGAAGTCGGACGTGACCGCTCCGGCGCGGGCTTCTTCACGATCCCTCACGCCCTCAGCCAACCGGTGGACATCGAGGTACACGCGGAAGTCCAGCCGCCAGAACCGCCATCGCTTGACGCCCCGTCAGTGCGTACCTAGTATCGTCTTTGGTTGTCCGACGCGGGGCGAACCACGCTCCCGCCGCCGCCATGGAGTCTCCCGCATGGGTCTATGTGAGCGCTGCAAGAAAGCCCAAGCCACGTTCCACCTGACGAACATCGAGCCCGACGGTCAGAAGGTTGAGCGTCACCTGTGCGAGAATTGCGCCACGGAAGAGGGCCTGCTGCACGTGCCGAAACCGACGGTCAACGTCAAGGACGTGCTCGACAGCTTCGTCGCGCATATGAAGGAGCAGAGCGAGGTCGCCGACGACCTGGTCTGCGGCAACTGCGGCATCAGCTACCTCGAATTCCGCAATCAGGGCCTGCTCGGCTGCCCCCAGGACTATGACGCCTTTCGCGAACCGCTGATGCAGCTCATCGAACGAGCCCAGGACGGCGCCACGTCGCATATCGGCAAGACGCCGAAATCAATCGGCACACAGCGCACCACACAGCAGGATGTCCGGCGTCTGAAACGCCAGTTGGAAGATGCGGTGGCCGCCGAGGATTACGAGCGTGCGGCCGACTTGCGCGACCGCCTGCGCGACCTGGAGGACGCATGAGCGGCTCGCTTTACGAAGTTGCGCGCCGCGCAGGCGAATGGCTGCGTGGCGAAGGTCCGATGAGCGAGATTGTGATCTCGACGCGCATCCGGCTCGCGCGCAACATCGTCGGCTACAATTTCCTCGCCCATGCCGATGCTGACATGCGGCACGAGGTCGCCGAGACGGCGTCCGGCGCCGTGCACAAGGCCACCGGGCTGCAGGACTACATGCACGTTGACGTGACCGGACTCGATGAACTCG
>JAFGRR010000042.1 GCA_016935035.1 Phycisphaerae bacterium
GAGCACGACGACGCCAACCGCGCGCTGATGGGCTCGAACATGCAGCGGCAGGCGGTGCCGCTGGTGCAGACCGAGCCGCCGATCATCGCGACCGGTATGGAGCGGTCAGTTGCCGAGAACAGCGGCATGGTTGTCCACGCCCGCAAGGGCGGCAAGGTGACCTTCGTCGACGCTAACCGCATCGTGATCGACGACGCGGACGAGTACGAGCTGCGGAAGTTCGTTGGCCTGAACGAGCGCACTTGCCTGAATCAGCGACCGGTCGTCAAGCCGGGGCAGCGTGTGCGCACGGCGGAGGTGATCGCCGACGGCGCCGGTACACTGAACGGCGAACTGGCCCTGGGCAAGAACGTGCTCGTGGCGTTCATGACCTTTGACGGCTACAACTTCGAGGATGCGATCGTCATCTCCGAGCGGCTCGTGAAGAAGGACGTGTTCACGAGCATTCACATAGACTCGTACGATGTCGAGATCCGCGAGACGAAGCTCGGCCGCGAGGAATTCACGCGCGACATTCCGAATGTCTCCGAGCGGGCGCTGCGCAACCTGGATGAGCGCGGCATCGTGCGCGTCGGAACGCGTGTCGGGCCCAACGACATTCTGGTCGGTAAGGTTTCCCCCAAGGGCAAGACCGAGCTGAGCCCCGAGGAAAAACTGCTGCACGCGATCTTCGGTCGCAGCGGCGAGGATGTTAAGAACGACTCGCTGGAACTGCCCGCCGGGCAGGAAGGCGTCGTCATCGGCGCCAAGCACTTCAGTCGGCGCACGCACCTGACCGACGAGCAGAAGCGTGAGATCGATCGCCAGATGAAAGCCTTCCGGGCCGAGTGCGACGAAAAGCGCATCAAGCTCTTCCGGCAGATGTGCGAGGCGATCGAGACCGCTACCGAACAGGCGATTGTGGACCCCAGCACGCGGCAGAAGCTGGGCAAGAGCGAGAACCCCGACGTCATCATGGAGCAGATCGAGAGCTTGCAGGCCGGTTTGCCCGCGACCTGGATCAAGCCGGTGGGCAAACGCCCCGAGGCCCAGTCCATCTACGGTAGCTTCTGGCCACGAATTACCGACGTCGCCAACGAGTGTGAGCGGCGCCTTGGTCATATGAAGCGCGGCGACGAGTTGCCGTCGGGTGTGCTCGAGATGGTCAAGGTTTACGTCGCAACGAAGCGCACGCTGTCGATCGGCGACAAGATGGCCGGCCGGCACGGCAACAAGGGTGTGATCGCCCGCATCGTCCCCGAAGAGGACATGCCGTTCCTCGAGGACGGTACTCCGATCGACATCATGCTGAACCCGCTGGGCGTGCCCAGTCGTATGAACGTCGGGCAGATTCTGGAGACTCACCTGGGCTGGGCGGCGGCGGTACTTGGGTTCCAGGCCATCACGCCGGTCTTTGACGGCGCCGTGGAAAGCCAGCTCAAGGCCTGTGTCGCCGAGGCCAACGCACGCGTGGACGAGCGCGCCGCGATGCCGGAGATCGTGCAGGCGGCTGGCCAGACCGATGAACTGCTGGTCAAGATGCCACCGACGGGCAAGATCACGTTGTACGACGGCCGCACCGGCGAGCCGTTCGATCAGCAAGTGACGGTCGGCTACATCTACATGCTGAAGCTGCACCACCTGGTCGATGACAAGATTCACGCGCGCTCAACCGGGCCGTACAGCCTGATCACGCAGCAACCGTTGGGTGGCAAGGCGCGTACGGGCGGCCAGCGCTTCGGCGAGATGGAAGTGTGGGGCCTGGAGGCGTACGGGGCAGCCTACGTGTTGCAGGAGTTGCTGACCGTCAAGAGCGACGACGTCGAGGGCCGCACCAAGATTTACGAGAGCATGGTCAAAGGCATGAACAAGCTGGATGCCGGACCGCCCGTTTCCTTCGACGTGCTGTGCAACGAGATTCGCGGGCTGGGCCTGAATATGCAGCTCGAGAAGCAGAAGTTGATTTGATCGCGCGTTTCGCGTGGCCCGCGGTGCCGGTTGGGAGTGCTTCATGCCGGAAGTTGCCTATGGCGACGGCCAGAACACGACGGCCGAGGAGTTGACCGAGTTCTACGCTCGACTCCGGCACCCGATCCACGCCGCGCCGGCGCACGTGCAGCGCATGATGGCGAACAGCGCGGTGTTTGTGACGGCCCGCGTAGATGGTGGATTGATCGGCGTCGCACGCGGCGTCTGCGACGGGCTCCGCGGTTACCTGACCGAATGCAAGCTGGACCCCGCGTACCAGGGCCCGGCCGCCATTACGCGGACCGATGGACGTATCGAACACGACTTGCACGGCATCGCGGCCGAAATGGCCAAGCGTGTGCTGCGTAAGATGTTCGAGGACGGTGTGTGCCGGGTCGATGTGCTGGCCTGGGGAACGGAAGTGGATTTCGTGGAAGAGCTGGGTTTCAAGCGTCCGGGCGGCCTTGTCGGACTGACACTCGTTGCCGAAGAGTGGTCCGGCCAGGCCGGCAGTGCCTGAGCGGCGAGAGTCCCGGCGGGTTGGGGCAGATTTCCCGGCCGCGCGCCGGTTTCTGAGTGATTGCGAGGATAGCGACCGATGGCTGAAAGCGTATACGATCGGATTAACGATTTCACCGGTGTGCGTATCTCGCTGGCTTCGCCGAACGACATTCGCAGTTGGTCCTTCGGCGAGGTTAAGAAGCCCGAGACCATCAACTACCGCACGTATCGCGCGGAGAAGGACGGGCTGTTCTGCGAACGCATTTTCGGGCCCGAACGGGACTGGGAGTGCTTCTGCGGCAAGTATCGCGGGATCAAGTACAAAGGCATGATCTGCGAGCGCTGTGGCGTCAAGGTCACGCACAGCCGCGTGCGCCGCAAGCGCATGGGGCATATCAACCTCGCGGCTCCGGTAGTCCACATTTGGTTTTTCAAGGCCATGCCGAGCCGTCTGGGCACACTGCTGGACATGAAGACCTCGGACCTGGAGAAGGTCGTTTACTTCCAGGACTACGTGGTCGTCGACCCCGGTCAGTCGAAGCTTGAACCCAAGCAACTGCTGACCGAGGAGGAATACCGCCGTGCCGTCGAGGAGTATGGCGACTCCGGCTTCCGCGCCATGATGGGAGCCGAGGCAGTCCGCGAACTGCTCGCGCAGATTGATGTCGAGAGTCTCTCGGTAGAATTGCATGACGGCATCAAAAAGACCAACAGCAAGCAGAAGATCAAGGACCTGTCCAAGCGGTTGAAGCTGGTCGAGGCGATTCGCGAGAGCTGCAATCAACCCGAGTGGATGGTCCTTCAGGTCATCCCCGTCATCCCGCCCGATCTTCGCCCCCTCGTCCTGCTCGACAGCGGCAACTTCGCCACCAGCGATCTGAACGACCTATACCGCCGCATCATCAACCGCAACAACCGCCTGAAGAAGCTGATCGACCTCAACGCTCCCGAGGTCATCATTCGCAACGAGAAGCGCATGTTGCAACAGGCGGTGGACGCGTTGTTCGACAACGGCCGCTGCCGGCGCCCGGTGCTCGGTTCGAGCAACCGCCCGCTGAAGTCGCTGACGGACATGATCAAGGGCAAGCAGGGCCGCTTCCGGGAGAACCTGCTGGGCAAGCGCGTTGACTACTCGGCGCGCAGCGTGGTCGTGGTCGGCCCCGAGCTCAAGCTGCACCAGTGCGGGTTGCCCAAGAAGATCGCGCTGGAGCTGTACCAACCGTTCATCATCCGCAAGCTACGCGAGCGGGGCCTGGCGGACACGATCAAGAGCGCCAAGAAGATGCTCGAACGGCGCGACCAGCCGATCTGGGACATTCTTGAGCGCGTGATTTATCAGCACCCGGTACTGCTCAACCGTGCTCCGACGTTGCACCGGATGGGTATTCAGGCGTTCGAGCCGGTGCTGGTCGAGGGTAATGCGATCAAGATCCACCCGCTGGTGTGCAAGGGCTTCAACGCCGACTTTGACGGCGACCAGATGGCCGTGCACCTGCCGTTGTCCATCGAGGCCCAGGCGGAGACGCATGTCCTGATGATGAGCACGCACAACATCTTCGGACCGGCCAACGGCCAGCCGATGATGACGCCATCGCAGGACATCGTGATGGGCATCTACTACCTGACGAGCAACCACGCCAGCGAGCCTGGCGAGCGTGAGCCCGGCAAGGAACGGGCCTTTGGCGGCATGCGTGAGGCACTGATGGCCCACTACCTGCATCAGATCGGCATGCACACGCCGATCAAGGTGCGGATCGACCGCGCGCAGGTCGTGCAGGGCAAGAAGGAATCGCCGACGCCCACGCCGAAGAATGGCGTGATCGTGACGACGATAGGGCGCTGCATCTTCAACGACATCCTGCCGGAGAAGATGCCGTTCTACAATTACCCGCTCGGCAAGGACACGTCGCGCGTTATCGCCGATTGCTTTGCCCGGCTCGGGCGGGCGGCGACGGTCGAGTTGCTGGACAACGTGAAGGAACTGGGCTTCAAACAGAGCACGCTGGCGGGGCTTTCGTTCGGCGTGACGGACCTGCGGATTCCGGAGTCCAAGCCCAAGATTCTCGATGCTGCCCAGAAGATCGTGGATCGCGTCGAGCAGAACTACTCCAACGGCGTAATCACGCCAATGGAGCGGCACAACCAGTTGATCGACATCTGGGTGCACGCGCGTGAGAAGATCACGGCGGAGATGATGAAATCGCTGGCTTCGGACTGGCGTTTGCCGGACGGTCGCGAGACGAAGACCGGTGACGAGAAGGGCAAGCCCTATCTCAATCCGATTCACCTCATGACCGATTCGGGCGCGCGAGGTTCGGTGGACCAGATTCGGCAGCTCGCGGGCATGCGTGCCCTGATGGCCAAGCCCTCGGGCGAGATCATCGAGGCGCCGATCAAGGCCAACTTCCGTGAGGGCTTGACCGTGCTGGAGTACTTCAGCTCGACGCACGGTGCACGCAAGGGCTTGGCCGACACTGCTCTCAAGACGGCCGACTCGGGCTACCTGACACGCAAACTTGCCGACGTGGCCCAGAACGTCATCACGAATGAGCACGACTGTGGTACGGTCGAGGGCGTCACGAAAAGCACGATCTACAAGGGCGAGGAAGTCGACATCAAGCTGTCCGAGCTCATCATCGGCCGCGTGGCACGCGACACGATTCGCGATCCGCGCACCGACGAGATCATCGTTCGTGAGAACGAACTCATCTCGCGCAGGATCGCCCAACGCCTGGAAGACAAGCTCGAGGACGGCGGCCTGGGGATCGAGAGCATCCGCGTCCGCAGCCCGCTGACGTGCGAGAGTCCGCGGGGCATCTGCGCCCTGTGCTACGGGGCCGACCTTTCCGCCGGCAAGCTCGTTGAAGAGGGCATGGCCGTCGGCATCATCGGCGCCCAGTCGATCGGCGAGCCCGGCACGCAACTAACGATGCGGACGTTCCATACCGGCGGTGTCGCCAGCCGTTCCGTGGTCGAGAACCAGATCACGAACGTGCAGGCCGGCACGCTGACGTACATCAATCTCAATGCCGCCGAGATGGCTGACATTGAAGCTGACCGGACCATCTTCCGCGTGCTCAAGCGCAACGGCGAAATCGCCATCCGCGACGCCAAGGGACGCGAACTCGAGCGCTATAAGGTGCCTTACGGTGCGGCGGTGCTGGTCGGCGACGGCGCCGAGATACCGGCTCGCACCGTGATCGTCGATTGGGACCCGCACTTCACGCCCATGTTGGCTGAGGCTACCGGTTTCGTCCGGTTTCAGGACATCGTGGACGGCGAGACGGTCCGCTTCGAACAGGAAGGCCGCGCGGAGAGCAAGCGCGTTGTCATCGAGCACAAGGGCGACAAGCACCCGCGGGTCATCATCGAGGACAAGGAAGGCAAGATTCTCGACTTCCACCACCTGCCGGCCAAGGCCCGTATCGAGGTCAAGGAAGGCGACCCTGTTCAGGCCGGTACGCTGCTCGCGCGTCAGCCGCGCGAGATTTCCGGGACGCAGGACATCACCGGCGGTCTGCCGCGCGTCACCGAGATCTTCGAGGCCCGCAAGCCGAAAGAACCGGCCGTCATGGCGGAAATCTCCGGCTCGGTCGAACTCGCGACGGACAAACGCCGCGGCAAGATGACCATCACGATCCGGTCCGAGTCGGGCATGGAGAAGGAGCACCACGTTCCGCAGGACAAGCAACTGCTCGTCCACGCCGGTGACTACGTCAACGCCGGTGCCCAGCTCACCGAGGGCCCGCTCATTCCGCACGACATCCTGCGCATCAGCGGGGAGGAAGACCTGCATCGCTACCTGCTGAAAGAGGTGCAGGCCGTCTATCGCCAGCAGAACGTGACCATCAATGACAAGCACATCGAGGTCATTCTGGCCCAGATGTTGCGCAAGGTGCGCATTGACAACGAGGGTGATTCAGCATTCACGCCTTACGAGGTCGTCGATAAGTTCCGGTTCCGCTCAGAGAACCAGCGTCTGTCCCGCGGCGTCAAGATCGTGGACCCGGGTGACACCGAGTATGAGGTCGGCGCCGTCGTGCCGCGCGACGAGTTCGCCAACAAGAACGACGCGGTCGAGGCCACCGGCGGCACGCCGGCCAAGGGACGTCGACCACGGCCGGCCACTGGTAAGACGCTGCTGCTCGGCATCACGAAGGCCAGCTTGCAGAGCGAGTCGTTCATTTCGGCCGCCTCTTTCCAGGAGACCACCAAGGTCCTTACTCAGGCGTCGCTCGCTGGACAGGAGGATGTGTTGGTGGGCCTGAAGGAGAACGTGATTCTTGGGCGTCTGATTCCGGCCGGCACTGGCTTCAATCGCTACCAGGGCGTGACGATCAAGTATCTGGCCGAGCCGCTGCCGGAGCCGCCGGTGGTGGTTGAGCAACCCGCCGACATCCTGGTGGGTGTCGCGCCAGAGTCGTTGCCATCCGAGACGCCGACCGAGGAATCATCAGCGCCGGTCGGCGGTCCGTTCGGAGGCCAGCCCGGCTAATTACCCGTGGCACACGAGAACACTAGCTAGAGGGCAAAAACACGAGCCGGCGTCTCCTTGAGGGACGCCGGCTCGCTTGGTCTGGTCTGGCAGTGGGAGAGAACCGGTTGCTTCAGCCGGCCTTCCATCTGTTACATGATACCCTCCGCGGCCAGGCATTCAACCGGCCGATGCCAGGGTCCGGAAAGACCGTCCCGGCGAACGTCCATGACTGCCAGCGCCGGCTAGAAATCCCACAGCGTCCACTAACCGGGCGTCCCCCCGACGCCGGAGCAACCGGTCCCTGGAGCATTGCATGGAGGGCGGTGGGGGGTATAGTACGGGCCGGCCATGACGCGGTCACACGGCCGATCGGTTGGGTTACAGATCCGCTCGCATTCCAGGTGAAACGTGCAAAATCACAATCGCCGCTTGAGACCAATCCGCGGACTGGTCGTGCTTTTTTCCGCCATTATCGGGTTCGCCGCGATTGGCACCGCCTCGGCCCAGGACCAGCCGGCTCAGGACGGGATGGTCATCGAACGTGTCGACATCCGGGGGCTCGAGACGATCAGCGAGGGCTTTATTCGGCGGAGCCTGCGGACGCGTGTCGGCCAGGCCTTTGACCGTGCCCAGGTTGAGGAAGATGTTCGCGAACTGCTGCGAACACGGAAGTTCATCAACGTGTATGCCGACACGTCGGTTGAGGGCGGCCGCGCGGTCGTGGTTTTCGTGCTCCGTGAAAAGCCGGAGATCGTCTCGGTTGCGCTGGTGGGAAACCACGAGTTCAAGGACGAGGATCTCTACGAGCTGATTCCCAGCCCGGGTCAGCCGCTGGACAGCTATGAAGTCCGTCGGGCGCAGGAGGAGCTGCTGCGTAAGTACCGCGAGGCCGGCTACTACTATGCCGAGGTGACGATTGACGAGCGGCTGCTCGAGGAGCAGCGGGAACTCGTGTACCAGATTTCCGAGGGGCCGCGCGTCAAGGTGCGGAAGATCGAGTTCGAGGGGGTCCAGTCATTCAGCACACGCCGGCTCAAGTCCAAGGTTCAGACGAAGACGTACATCTGGATCTTCCGCAAGGGGGCATTTGACGCCGAGCAGGCCGAGCGTGACGCGCTCGATGTCGAGCGTTTCTATCGCGAAGAAGGCTATCTGGACGCGCGAGTCGGCTATCGGCTCGAATTCGACGAGGTCGAGCGCAGCGATCTCAGGGTCGTCTTCGTGGTCGAGGAGGGGCCGCGCTACAGCGTGGCCGAAGTGCTTATCGAGGGCAGCGAGGCGATTGACGAGGCCCGTTTGCGCGAGGGCATGAACCTGTCGCCGGGGGCCTATTTCCGTGACGCCGTCCTCCAGGAGGACGTTCGGCGTATCCGCGATATGTACGGTGAAATCGGCTATGTGGACGTACGCGTCAGCGCGATCCACGACTTCCTAGCCGAGCCGGAGGTCGTTCGGCTGCGTTACGTCATCCAGGAGAATCGGCGCTCGCGATTCGGGCGCATAACGATTCGCGGCAACAGCACCACGCAGGACCGCGTCATCCGCCGCGAACTGCGTTTCTTCCCCGGCGAGGACTACAACGTGCTCAAGACTCGCGAAGCCGAGCAGCGGCTGCGCGAGACGAGCCTGTTCAGTCAGGCGACCATCACGCCGCTCGACGACGTCGAGGGCGAGCGTGAAGCCCTGGTCGAGGTTGAAGAGGCCGACGCGATTCTGTTCCTGATCGGCGGCGGCGTCAGCACCGACAGCGGCGTGCTCGGGTCGGTCATGCTTGAGAACCGCAACTTCGACCTGTTCGGTTTCCCGCGGACGGCGGGCGAGTTCTTCCGTGGTCAGGCCTTTCGCGGGGCCGGCCAGCGTCTGCGTTTCAGCGCCGAGCCCGGCACCGAACTCACGCGCTTCCGCATCGACTTCGTCGAGCCGTATCTGCTCGACAAGCCGTTGCGGCTCAGCACGTCGTTGTATCTCTTCCAGCGCGGGCGTGATTCCTATGATGAGCAGCGGTTTGGCATGACGGTCGGCTTGGGGCGACGCTTCGAATCGGGGCCGCTGAAAGACTGGGCCGTCGAGGGGCGCGTGCGCCTTGAGAGCGTGGACATCAAGGACGTCGACGCGCTGGCGGCCCGCGAGATTCGCGAGGCCAAGGACGGCGGGACGCTAACCAGCATCAAGGGATCACTCGTGCGTGATACCACCGACAGCCGCTTTCGCCCGACACGCGGCTATCGCTTCGATCTGAGTTGGGAGCAGGTCGGCGCGCTCGGTGGCGACTACACGTTCGGCCAGCCGAGCGCCGGCATCACTTGGTACAAGACCCTGCACACCGACATTTTCGAGCGTAAAAGCGTGCTCGGCCTGCGCGGCGACGTGTCGTACATCGTTGGCGACGCGCCCGTATTTGAGCGCTATTACGCCGGCGGATTCGGGTCGATGCGCGGCTTCGAGTATCGAGGGATTTCGCCGCGCAATGGGATACGCGACGACGCCGTCGGCGGCGACTTTATCACGCTGGTCGGGGCCGAATACTCGTTCCCGCTGTACGGCAAGAGTTTGCGCGGCGTGACGTTCCTGGACATGGGCACCGTCGAGGAAGACCTGGAACTTACGGATTGGCGTGCGTCGGTCGGCTTTGGGCTACGCATAGACGTGGATTTCTTCGGGCCGGTGCCGATCGTGCTCGATTTCGGCTTCCCGATCGCCAAGAACGACGACGACGAGACCCAGGTGTTCAACTTCTCCTTCGGGGCGTCGTTCTAAAGGGCTGTCAGCTACCAGCTTCCAGTCGTGTGCGCGGAGCGGTGGGGGGGGGCGGTACGCAGAGCCCGGGCGGTGAACGGGTACGTATTCGCCGCTCGTTTCGCAGTGACCGCTCCCATCGCCAGAAGGCGTGCCACACGGCCTCAGTGATCGCTCAAGTGGCCCATAAACGCGTATCTTACGCAATTGCGGCCGATGGCCGCCCGGCGACTAGAATACAACATAGCCGCCTCGTAATCCTGGCGTGGTACAACCCGGTGAGGAATCCGGAAAAAACGGGGTTTCGGGGCATTGACATGGTGACCGGTTCGGATACACTACGAAGCCCGGTTGACACTGAGGACAAGGGTGTCAGGCCGGGGCAGTCGGTTAGCCGACGAGCTAGAAGCCGTCGATGATTCGCAGGCCGGCAAGCCGACCAAGCGAAGTGACCGGCGGGCTCGTAGCTCAGTTGGTTAGAGCGCGTCCCTGATAAGGACGAGGTCCGAGGTTCGAATCCTCGCGGGCCCACTCGGCTGCTAGTGGCCGGCCGATCGCCGGAGGCGTCAAGGATGTTCGACGTGCTGGCGTACTTGGCTCTGGGCGTGTTTGTCGCACTGCTGGTGCGATCAGCGCTCCGCGGAGGCGGCGGCGGTTGAGGCCCTCGCAGTTGTGGCTAGGCGTGTCCTGGCTAAAGACGTGCGGGGCCGTAGCTCAACTGGGAGAGCGCCGCGTTTGCAACGCGGAGGTTGCCGGTTCGAGCCCGGTCGGCTCCAGTCGGCGGATGACAGAGGTCGCCGCCGGGCAGTAGTACTCCGAGGCCGCGAGCTTCGGCGCATCCGTGATGGGTGCTTCGAAGCCTGCGACAGCGGGCAGTCGGTTGGCGGAAAGCCGTCGGCCGCGAGATCTGTGACAAGTCCATAGGCATTGAATGCGTAGGTATCATATCGCGTGAGGCGAGTGGTTCCGGGTTGGCAGTTTGCGGCCTGGTGTTGCTCGTGCTTGCGAATTTCAATTTCGAATTCGAGCCGGAAATGGCTGGCCACAGTTCTTCATAAATGTGGTCAAGCTCTTAAGGGTACATGGTGGATGCCTAGGCGTGCAGAGGCGATGAAGGACGTTGTAGGCTGCGATATGCTCCGGGGAGTGGTCAAACACGCTTTGATCCGGAGATTTCCGAATGGGGCAACCCGGCGCCACTGGGCAACCAGATGGTGTCATCCGTACCTGAATGTATAGGGTACGGAAGCTAACCCGGAGAACTGAAACATCTCAGTACCCGGAGGAATAGAAATCAACCGAGACTCCGTTAGTAGCGGCGAGCGAAAACGGACTAGCCCATGGCCTCGAGCCATACGTCGCGGTAAGCTCAACCAAACGCTCTGGAAAGGGCGACCACAGAGGGTGACAGTCCCGTAGGTGTCAGGTGAGCCGTGATGGTCGAGTAGGTCGGAGCTCGTGGAACTCTGACTGAACATGGGGGGCCCACCCTCCAAGGCTAAGTACTCCTGCACGACCGATAGTGAACCAGTAAGGCGACTGAAAGGTGAAAAGCACCCCTTCTAGGGGAGTTAAAAGTACCTGAAACCATGTACTTACATGCAGTAGGAGCCCGATTCCACTTCGGTGGACGGGTGACTGCGTACCTTTTGCATAATGGACCGGCGAGTTGTCGTACACGGCAAGGCTAAGTGCTTCCGGCACGGAGCCATAGCGAAAGCGAGTCTGAATAGGGCGAATTAGTCGTGTGCGGCAGACCCGAAACCAAGTGATCTACCCATGGGCAGGTTGAAGGGACGGTAAAACGTCCTGGAGGACCGAAGCCGTGAACGTTGAAAAGTTCTGGCATGA
>JAFGRR010000398.1 GCA_016935035.1 Phycisphaerae bacterium
AGTCGCGCGCGCGCGCCTTTTTCGCGACATCGTGGGCCTGCTGCTAAAGGAAAAACGCTACGCGGACATCGCCAACGGGCCGAGAACCGCCGAGGAGATGGTCACGCTGCTCATCCAGGTCTGCCACGAAACCGAGCGCGAATACAAGGACATCGAAAACTCGCCGGCCAGCTACATGCGCCGACGTGTTCTCCGTGACGGTGGCCAGTTCTATGAGGCCCTGGTTGGAGCACAGCAGGCCGAGCAGGCCGCCAAGCTGGCGGACCAGATCATCGAGTTCGAACCCGCCGGCACCACCGTCGCCGTACTCGTCGGTCACGCCGTAGCGGCCGGCGACAAGGAAACGGCCCGGGCGCTGGCGGCCCGGGCCATGAAATTGCTACCCGAATCCGAGCACTACGCCATCGAGGAAGCCGCTCTCGACATCCCCGAGTGACGCATTACCGAATGCGCGGCACAAACGGCATGAAGCACCCGACGCGCTCGCGGTGCAAAATCGTCAGATCGTGCATGTGTCGCAGCAGATCCTGAACCTGCTGCGGCGCCAACTCGCGCATTAGCGGCCAGACGCCGCTGATCAGCGGATCGGCCATGAGCCGTGCCCGCAGGCGAATCTCAAACTCGTCGTGCTGGTCCTTGCCCGACAGCTTCTGCATCACGTTCACAAAGTGCGCCAAATCGGACGGCCGCGGAAGAACGCGAACCTCGTAGTCCGACCCCAGACCCGCCTTGCGCGCCGCGAAGTCGAGTGCGTCATTCAACCCGCCCAACTCGTCGACCAGCCCCAACTCCAGCGCTTGCGCCCCCGTGTACACGCGACCACCGGCCATTTTCTCAAGATCCTTCTTCAGTCGGTCGCCGCGTGACTCCACGATCCGTCCCTTGAACTGGTCGTAGATCTTGTCGAGCAGGCCCTGCACGGCGGCCTCCTCCTCGGCGGTCCAATGCCGGTTGAGCGTCATCAGATCGGAATGTGCCCCGCGCTTGAACTCGGTCGTGGTAATCCCGAGCTTCTCCTCCATCAGTTCCTTCCACACGAACTTACCACCGACGACGCCGATCGACGCGGTGATCGTGCTGGGATCGGCGAAGATCGTGTCCGCCGGGATCGAGACGTAGTACCCGCCGCTTGCCGCGACGCCGCCCATGCTGACGATCAAGGGTTTCTCTTCGCCGCAGCGGCGAGCCGCATCCCAGATGATGTCGCTGGCGACCGCGGACCCGCCGGGCGAACTGACGCGCAGCACGACCGCGCGGATGTCGTCATCCTCGCGAGCCTGTTCCAGTGCCGATCGAACGGACGTGCTGCCGGCGGTGCTGCCGAACGGTCCTTCGTCGCTCGGGCCGACCATGATCGCGCCGTCGACGTAGACCAGGCCCACACGCGGTGCGGCGGATTCGGCGCCCGGCTCGAGGATCTGCATGAGCTGCACAAACAAGGTGAACGGATTCTCTGTATCAAGCTCGATGCCGCCGTCTTCCTCGTAGCGTTTGAGGAACGTCGTGTCCGAGCCGAACTCCTTGAGCATCCGTTTCTTGAAGGCGGGGAAGGAGGACACTTCGTCCACGAGCTTCGCGTCGAGTGCTTCACTGGACACGATCGGCGACGTATCGATCAGGCGCTTGACCTCCTCGACACTCAGCCCACGATTCTCGGCGATCAGACTCACCCAACGTTCATACAGACCGTCCAGCAGCCAGTTGACGTTCTCGGCAGCCTCGGGGCTCGGTGCGGTGCGCGTGAATGGTTCCAGGGCGCTCTTGTACGCTCCGCAGTGCAGCAGTTGCGCCTCGACCCCGATCTTGTCGAGCAGGCCCTTGTAGAACGACAGCTCGGCACGCAGCCCTTCGATCGCCACGACGCTGTTTTCGGCGATCGTGATGTGGTCGGCCGCCGTCGCAAGGGCGTACGAAAGGTTCGTGGCGTAGTCGAGGTAGCAATACACCGGTTTGTTCTTCGCCTTGAACTCCTTAATGGCGTCCGTGAACTCGTCCACCTGGGCGAAGCTCAACAAGGGGTGTTCGACGATCAACACCAAGCCGGCGATGTCCGGGTCGTGGGCGGCCTTGCGAATGCCGCTGACGCGGTCGTAGAACGTGTTCAGCTCCCGCTCTTCAAGCAGGGCCATGAAGCCGGCGGCGTCGCTGGGTGCTTCGGCCATTGGTCCGTCCAGCCGAATCCGCAGCACGTCCCGGGCCGCCTGGGCCTCGATCGGATACGCGAGTCCGCCGATCGCGATTGCGAGCAAGGCAATCGCGGTTCCTCGTACACTTCGCTGCATTGGATCACCTCCAGAGTTGTCCGTCGCCGGCGCCTGAATCGGCTTCGAGACGGCTTACATGTCCCACGTTTCGATTGTCCGTCAAGTTACCGTGCCCACGGTCCGGCGTGGATTATAGACCGGATTCCAGATTGGAATGCAGTGCACGCCGGTCGGCGGCTCCACCCGGCTACCGCGTTCCCGCGGGATATTCCGTGCGCGAGGTGCGAGATCCGGACGGCTGCCACACAAGTTCATGCGTCGCGGCGGCGTGGTGCGCCTCACCCGCGTGGTGTCAAAACGCCTCCCAACGGGCGTGTCGGATCTCCCGGTGGCTGCTAGACTTCCGGAATCGGTACGCACGGCATCCGGCCGTGCGCCAGCCCATTTCGCCGGAGAGATGACGATGCGCGGTATAACCCACTGGCTTCTGCCCCTTTCGCTTCTGACAACCGCAGGCTGTGCCACCGCGACCCGTTACGACGTGCTGATCCGTGGCGGAACGATCTACGACGGCGGCGGTGGATCGCC
>JAFGRR010000399.1 GCA_016935035.1 Phycisphaerae bacterium
CGTCGCGCGCGAATCAGCCAGCCGGGCCGGTCAGCGCGGCACCGCCACCACCAGTTTCCTCGCCCTGCTACCGCGCAACACGATCATCGCCTTCAGCGAGCTCGGCGACGTTCAGGAACTCGGTCGGACGTACGAGCAGCGTCTCGGCGAGCGGGCGGGCATCATCCCGGTTGACGCGCTGTTCCGCCGCGCCAACGACTTCTCGCAGCTCTATCTCGAACGCTTTGCGAAAGGCGCCGAGCGGTCGGTTGATTTCGAGGTTTCTAGCCTGCCGCAGTTCGAGGCCAAGGCCCCCGACGCGCTGCGCGATCTGGCCGAGCTTCAGAAGAGCAGCGACGTGTACGTCATCTGCGACAACTCGCCCGAGCAGCAGCGTTTTCGCGAGTTACTGGCCGAGTTGCCCGAGCCAACCGAAGGCATTCGCACGACTATCGGCGTGTTGCACCGCGGCTTTCGCTATGCCCGAACCGTGTACGTGCCGCACCACGAGCTGTTCGGCCGGTATCGGCAGCGGCGGACTTTGCGGCGGACGCCGGCCGGGCGACCGATCGACACCTTTCTCGACCTCGATCCTGGCGATTACGTGGTGCACGTTCTGCACGGCATCGGGCGATTTCAGGGCCTGAAGTCGATCGACCGGGCGGATCGCCGCGAGGAATACCTGGCGGTCGAGTTCGCCGACCACGCCGTCCTGCACGTGCCGGTCAGCCAGATTCACGTCGTGCAGCGTTACATCGGCGGCTTTCGCGGGCGCCCGAAGCTCAGCAAGCTTGGCGGAGCGGCCTGGAAACGCACCAAGGAGCGCGTCAGCGAAGCCGTCACCGATCTGGCCGCCGAACTGCTCGCGATTCAGGCCCGGCGGGCCACCGAGGCCGGCACCGCCTATCCGCAAGATACCACTTGGCAGCGTGAGTTCGAGGGCGCCTTCCTCTACGACGAGACCGAGGACCAGCTTCGCACGCTGGACGAAATCAAGGCCGACATGCTGCGGCCGCGACCGATGGACCGGCTGCTGTGCGGCGACGTTGGCTACGGCAAAACGGAACTGGCTCTGCGGGCCGCGTTCAAAGTCGTCGAATACGGCCGACAGGTTGCCGTGCTCGTGCCGACAACCGTGCTGGCCGATCAGCACTTCCAGACATTTCGCGATCGGCTGGCCGATTACCCCTTCAAGATCGACGTGCTCTCGCGCTTTCGCACCAAGAAAGAGCAGGACCTCATCGTCGAACGGGCCCGCAAAGGCCAACTCGACATCGTCATCGGCACGCACCGGCTATTGTCGAAGGACGTGCACTTCGCCGACTTGGGGCTGGTCGTCATCGACGAGGAGCAACGCTTCGGCGTCGAGGCCAAGGAGCGGCTCAAGCAGCTTCGCGCCACGGTCGAGGTGCTGACGCTGAGCGCCACGCCGATTCCGCGCACGCTGCACATGTCGATGCTCGGCATCCGTGATATCTCATCGCTGCAAACGCCGCCGCTGGACCGGCGTGCGATCGTCACACAGGTGCGTAAGTGGGACGACCGCCTGGTTCGCGACGCGATCATGCGTGAGCTCAACCGCGACGGGCAGGTCTACGTGGTGCACAACTTCGTGCGCGATCTGCACTCGGTCGCCAATCGCGTGCGCGGCATCGTGCCCGAGGCGCGCGTGGTGGTCGGGCACGGCCAGATGAACGGGCGCGAGCTAGAAGATGTGATGCTCAAGTTCCTGCACCGCGAGGCGGATGTGCTGGTTTCGACCAACATCATCGAATCCGGGCTGGATATTCCGACCGCGAACACCATCATCATCAGCCGGCCGGACCGCTTCGGGCTCGCCGATCTGCACCAGTTGCGCGGACGCGTCGGGCGTTCGAAGCACCGCGCCTACGCGTATCTACTCCTGTCGCCGAAGCACCCGGTCAAGGAGACAGCGGCCCGGCGACTCAAGGCCATCGAGCACTACAGCGATCTCGGCGCCGGTTTTCAGATCGCCATGCGCGACCTTGAGATTCGCGGCGCCGGCAACATCCTCGGCCCTGAGCAGTCCGGGCACATCGCCGCCGTCGGATACGAGATGTACTGCCAGTTGCTGGAACAGGCCGTGCGCCGGCTGCGAAACGAGCCGCAGAAGGCGTGGACCAACGTGAATCTCGAACTCGGCGTCAAGACGTCGATTCCGCGTGCGTATGTCCGGGCCGAGCGGCAGCGGATGGACGTTTATCGCAGGCTGGCGGCGTGCGCGGAGCCGCGCGACATCGAAGTGCTGGCGGAAGATCTGCGCGACGCGTACGGGCCAGTGCCGGATGACGTACGGACGCTGCTCGACCTGGCGGAGGTCCGCGTGCTGGCGGCGCGTTGGGGCGTGCGGGCGATCGTGCTCAAGCCGCCGGACCTGATCTTTACCGTGGAAGATCTGCGCAAGGCCGACCCGCTGTTTGCCGACGGGCCCGGGTCACCGCGCATGCCCGATCCGCGCACGGTCCACTGGCGTCTGCCGGCGCGCTATCTGGAAATGCCGACGATGCTGACGATTCTTCGGAAACAGCTTGGCAGAGAGTCGGCCGCCGTTCAGCCCGTGGGCGGATGACCGCGTGGCTGGGAAGCCTGAAGCGAAGAGCGCGGATTATCCTGACCCGGAGCGGCTGCCGGGGCCGTGCGTGTCGCCGCTGGCCGGCGCCCGTGACGGGCTCACCGGGAAACGGACGACGAACTCGGCGCCACCCTCTTCCGGTGAGTTCAGCCGGATTTTGCCGCCCATCTCCTTTACCGACTTGCGCACGACCGCGAGCCCGAGCCCCGTGCCGCCGTGACCCTTGGTGGAATGGAACGGCTGGAAGATCTTCTCGCGCTGGTCGGGCGGCACGCCGGGGCCGTTGTCGGCGACGCTGAA
>JAFGRR010000400.1 GCA_016935035.1 Phycisphaerae bacterium
CGCGTTTGTCTACGCCATCACGCACAATGAGGCCGAGTTCCTGGCGCAGTATCCGGCCTCGAACTACCTCAACTGCGACACCAACTGCGACACGGCCGTCGACGTCTTTGACATCGACACCTTCGTGGGCTCGATCACCGGCACCCCGTGTGATTGCGGCTACTAAGGACTGTCGCAAGGTGCGTTAACACGCACCGAGCATGCTGAGTAACACAAACGCCGGTCGGTGAGATCCTCACCGGCCGGCGTTCTTTCTGGTGTGTGACTGATGACGACTCTCGTCGGCGGGTCCCACGCAAGCACGCCCGGCGGCTCAGAGCACATCGCATGCAACGGTCGTTACCAGCCGGCACTTGTCGCAACGGAATTGGTACTTCCCCAGCCAAGGCTCATCCAGCAGCCACTTGCCACCGCAGGATGGACATAGCCGGCGACGCTCGGTTGTCACGTTGCGCCCATAGTATGTCAGCAGCGAGTAATACGCCGGTGTATTGCTGAGTTTCTCGATACGCCGGCATATCTCTCGCCCGGACGTCGCAGTCTCGCTGTCATGACGCGAGAGTTCGCGATACGCGAGCTTCTCGCCGGCGCCGCTATGTATCCAGACGGAGTCGAAGGCGCGCAGGTGATATGCCCAGAATATGATGTCCTCGTATGTGTCACATTCACTGGTATGCGGAATGCGATATAGCGGCACAACGCCGCGACAATCGCCACATACCACCGGCGTCTCGCACGTCAGGAAGTCGGTCTCCAGTATGTACGCAGTCGATCTTCGACACGTACATACGGGGTCCGACTCAGGGTCGGGCCCGATCGGTCGCGTCGCATGCCACTTAACCCCGGCCTGGCGCAACGATCGTAGCGCCGCGCGGACATGCCGGTTGTACAACCGCGGCCGTAACGAATCCGCCTCTGCCAACGAGACGTACAAGCGATATCCCCCGCGCATGTTCGCCATCGGCGCGTCGATCTCGATGAGTTGCCCGTTCCGACCAAGCGCTACGAGCAAGTACCTGATTGGCCGCACACAGTCTTCACTATCACCAACACCCCGCTCACGCTTGAAGACGAGTTCCGCCGTATACACCTGCGTCCCCTTTCGTCGGGTCTAGTTACTGAGTGCCGCACGCGGACACCGGTGACCGCAGCAGCACGTACCGCACAATACCGCGTTCAGGGCTCACGCTGGCATCACAAAGCCCAGCACCATGAAATCACACAACGCCCGATACCCGATCTTCTGGTAGATGCTGTTCGACGTCGGGTTGGCCATGTCGGCGAACAGGCAGCAGAATTCCTTGCCGGCGTCAAGTTGACGCTGGCTCAGCTTGGCGACCAGGGCCGTGGCGTAGCCCTTGCGCCGCCGCTCGGGCGGCGTGTAGACGGGGGCAATCGCCATGCCGTGCGGCGTCGGGCGCACTGACGCGGCCATCGACACCGGCTCGGGGTTGCGCCAGAAGAACAGCCGGCCGTCGGCGAGCTGGCTTTCGACCATCGGCCGACAGTCGTCCATGTCGTGCAGGGCCTCGCTCGAAAACGCCGTCGCCCAGCGCAGCGCCAGGTCCTTATCCGCTTCGGTTGCCTGCACAGCCTCGCCCGGCACCGCCGGCGGAAGGATGACCTGGTCGAGCCGGTAGACGCGCTCGCGCATATGGAGCTTGACCGCCTGTCCGGTCAGGGCCGTCCACGCAATTGCAAGTGATTCCGCCGCCGAATCCGGACCGATCACGCCCGGCAGCTCATATCCCGCTGCGTGCAGCTCGCGCGCAATGAACTTCATCGCCCGAGGCGTGGCGTTGCTGACGATGAGATTGCGCGGCGGTGTCTGCAAGACAGCGGCGCTGACCCGGCCGCCATCCTCGACGACCGCCATCAGCGGCCTGGCGTCCGGCGCGGTCTTGCCCTCTTCGGCATCGGCCGCCAGCCGCAGCGTCAGCCCGATCAGCAGATTGTTCTCCGCTTCGCCGGCCATCAACAACGGCAATGCCCGTTCACGAAATTCGCTTGCGTCGTCGATTCGCCTGAATTCAACGCTGCACCCCTCTGTCCCAACGCTGGCCCGGATATTGCGGGACATTGTAGCGGAGTCCCCCACGCAAGGTAGCGGCCGCCCCCCCGTGGCGACTGTAGGATGTCGGAGATTCTCACGCGCCGGCGCCAGTGCCCCCACGCCCCCTCTCAGCGCTCCGCCATCTCGTCCGCCCACGCCTGCAACACCGCCGCCTCTTTCTCGGCCTTCATGCCGGCCCGCCACTCATAATCCGCCGGCCGCGTGCGTGCCCACTCCAACGTATCACGCACGGTCTCTTCACACATGCGGAACGTCAGGCCGGCGGCGATCGCCCGGCCAACACGCACCTCATACAGCCCCGCCTCGGCCGTCTCCGGCATCCACACCGGCAACTCGATCCACGGCGTCACCTCTTGCCCGATCAGGAACTCCGGTTCGATCCACGTGAACGCCGCCCGCGGATTGCACACCCGCCGGCAGCATTCGAGCAGTTCGCCCATCGTCGTCGACCGCGTCGGCCCGGTGCCGTTGAAGACGCCCGTAACGCGCTTCTCCATGCAACGCAGAATCCAGCCGGCCAGGTCACGCACGTCGATGAGTTGCACCGGCGCATACGCCGGCGCCGGCGCCAGCACCTCGCCGCCGCGTGCCACGCGCATCACCCAATACGTGAACCGATCCGACCGATCGAGCGGCCCAACGATCAGCCCCGGCCGCACGATTAGCGTTCGCCGCGGAAACAACTTCTCGACCGCCCGTTCGCACAACGCCTTAAGCGGCCCATAGCTCTCTTCCGTGATCTCCTCAATCGTCTCATCGGCGATGCGACCGACCGGCGACTCCTCGTCAACGCCCGGCTTGCTCAGGTCGGCGTATACGGAGATGCTCGATACGAACGTATAGTGCTCGGCCGCCCCGGCGAGCAGTTCCGCCGACGCCCGCACGATACGCGGGTAATAGCCGCAGGTGTCGAGCACCGCGTCCCACTGATGGCCCTTGAGCACGTCGAGCCCACCGTCACGATCACCGACGACGTTCTCGACGCCCGCGCGCGGCGTCGCCGCACTCTGCCCGCGATTGAAAAGCGTCAGTGCATGCCCGCGTGCCAACGCGGCATCGACAAAGTGCGCCCCCAGAAAACGCGTGCCGCCAATCACCAGTATTCTCATGGTGCCCGCTCCCAGTGCCGCATCACGAATGTAACGTCAGGCGTCCGATCTCCCTACATGCGACATTACACCACGCCGCCCATCACGATTGGTCACATCCGACAACTTTCAGCATATCATGCCCGTATGAAGACCATCGACGTGACATATGACCTGACCTGTGCAGCGGCCGAGGCGGAGCACTTCGCCCACGGGATTGCCCTCGAGCAGACCGTGGAGGTGCCGGAGGACGTCGCCCAGGCTGCGAATCTGCCGCCGGGCGCTATCGGCGAGGTCGCCGCCGTCGAGCCGCTCTCGGCCGCGCCGGAACGCTTCCGCGCCGTCATCCGCTACGCCGTCGAGCTCAGCGCCTTTCAGTTGCCGCAACTGCTAAATCTGGTCTACGGCAACATCTC
>JAFGRR010000401.1 GCA_016935035.1 Phycisphaerae bacterium
AGCACGATCGCGCCCGGTTTAACCGCGCCCTCGGCGGCAAACTGTCGCAGGCGTTCGCGGTAATGCTCCTCGGCGTCAATCACAGTGTGTTTCGGGGCCATTGCCGCTCACTTGTAAACCGGGGCCAAAGTGGACTCGGGATAGTAATGGCGGCAAATCGACGCGAAGTCGATCCCGCACAGCGCCATGCCCAACGCCCCAATCTGGCACAGGCCCACGCCGTGCCCCCAGCCAGCCCCACGCAGCGTCACCGCTTTCAGCGAGCCGTCAGCGTCACGCTCCGGGCGAATTGCAAACGCACTGCTGTACAGGAACCCCCGGTGCAGCACCTGGCGAATGCGATACTCACTGTCCAGCCGCGTAATGACCTGCCGACCGTCACCGTCCGCCCAGTCCAGATCCAGAATCGTGGCCCGGCCGCTCACGCCGCGCGCCACCACACGCAGATCATGCAGCACTGCCAGCGCGGCGGCCTCCGGCAGCTTCTCGCGGAGCAGGTCTTCCAACTTGGTCGCAGCGTAATGAACCGTCCAGCGAAAGTAGTCGTCGACCTCGTCAACGCGTCCGAGGTAGCGCCCGATAGCGCCCACCGGTACCGTATTAGGACAACAATACACCCGCGTCCTGGCCAACCATTCACCGTCGAGGTACTCGGCGAGGTTGGATTCGGTAACCGGATGGAATCGTCTCTCGGGCGCTGCCTCAGGCGCGTCGACGATGGACGACACCCCCGGCTTTTCGATTCCCCACACGGCGCGAGGCGTCTCCGAAACGCCCCCGCAGCTCTTCGCGTAGTTCGCGTCGAGCACGGAGCCGTCCGGAGCGATCAGCGCCAGACCGCGCGTTTCTCGCACCGCGCCCAGCGCGGCCGGGCTGAGATCGTCCGTACCCTGATACCGCTGACAGCAGTCATCGTTGCACCGATCAAACGGATCGGCGAGATGTTTCGGCTCGCTCATCGCCAAAAGCCAACTGCGCGCCACCACGCACTGGGCCTTGAGAAAATCGGCCGGACACGCCCCGCTCATCTCGGCGGTGATAACGCCGGCAAGATAATCCTCAAGCGGCAGTTCGTTGACGAGCACGATCCCGCCATCGCCGGGCAACACTTCGATATTGCCGGCCAGAGTCTGATCGACGCGCTTCTGCCAGTGGAATCCGCGGCCGGCAACAACGCCGTGAACGAGCACGCCAAGGCCTGGCTCGACCGTAAGCGGTTTCCGGCTGACAAGACGCACGCGCGACGTGGCCAGCGGCCCCTGATCGCCAATCCTGACTGTCAGGCCGTGCTCAGACCTGCCGATGTCAATGGTCTGGCGTGGCTCACAGGTGAGGGCGGCATGGCCGTCGCAGCACAACTCCCGGCTCGTTGTTCCGATGCCCAGCCGCAGCGCATCAAGCCTGTCCTCGGCGAGCACAATGCCGACCCGCAGCGTTGGTTCGGTCCCCGTTTCGCGGCTCCAGGTTTGAATTCCGCTGGCAACAGGCGGCATGTCAGCTCCTATGTCGATCGGCGTGACCAACGTCGTTTGTCGTCTTCAGGCGCCGGACTGCCCTCGCAAGCCTCTAGTTCCGCGAGTCCAGGGTCGGTGCACCCCTGCAATGCGGCTGGATATGGTGGTGCGCAAGTTCCGCCCCGTCCAGTCTGTATTTTCCAAACCAGCCGGGAGGCCCCGGCTGCTGAGGCCCCCCGTTCACGCCGACAGTCCCCCGCGGCGTGCGGAGCCTCAGCCACCACGCAATCCCGGAGACGGCGGCTCTGGCCCGCAGGGCGAACCTCGGCGCGCAACCACGCTCCCGGAAGGGAGTTGCGTCGCCTCGGTTACCGGCCGTTATATAGCGGTTTATTGAATGGACTCTCGTGTTATGTTAGTCTAAGACAGGCGGCCGTGATAATCTTAAGGGCGAACGCCGGGCGGATGACCGGCGTATGCTGTGGCAGCGCGTCCCTTACGCGTGCTCGGCCTGTGTACGGGGGTCGTATGGAAGTCGTGACCCTGTGCCCTTTGTGTGGCGCCACGTAAGAACTGGAACCAAAACCATGTCAAGAAAGCCCTATCAATCAGAGCGAGCGTTCACGTTGATCGAACTGCTCGTAGTCGTCGCAATCATCGCATTGCTTATCTCGATCCTCTTACCATCACTGTCGCGTGCCCGAGAGAGCACGCGGGCGGTGGTGTGCCTGTCCAACTGTCGTTCACTGGGACAGGGCATGATGCTGTATGTCGCCACCCATGACGAGCGGCTACCGGGCCGACTGCATCCCGCGGTCTATCGAAATCAGGGATTGAAAGCCTTGATGGAAAACCCCGTTAAGCAGCTATCGGAGACGGCCGCCAGGCATTTGCAGGAACGCATGCTGACGTACCATCTGCGCAGCGTCTACAACGACTCGCAGGACAGCAAAAGCTCAATGACCGACCAGGTTGCTACCTGCCCGACAATGCTCAAGCAGAATCCGGACAAGAACTTTGATGCAACCGCGACGATTGGCAACTACATCTACCCCACGCACTACGTGCTGAACAACGTCCCGTCAGTCGCGGCGGAGAACGCGGATGAAGGTGGCAATCCTGTTCCTGCAGGCAACCCGCGCTACACTGATTTGAGCTACTACTTCGGATACAGCCCACCTCAGGGGGCTGGACAGGCGGCTCTGGACCTCGCGCGGAAGAACCCGCCGGAAATCGTCAGCAAGATCAACAATTCCTCACGCGAGTGGGCACTGTCCGAGGCTTGGTACCGCCGGCGCCAAAGCGCCATGTTCCCGGGATTCCAACAGGAAGGCCCCTACCAGTGGGATTGGTCGGGTTACGCGTTCACGACATTCGCCCCGCACAACTTGGCAACCTGGAGAACCTACAAGTTCACGAGCGACAGTGATCGCCTCGCGGACGCCTCACAGGTGCGCAAGGCCAAGGCCGACGGCAGAAGCAACACTCTTTACTTTGACGGACACGCCGCTCCGGCGATCTCGAAGACGCTTGTCGTGAACAACTTCGCGATCCTCTACGGTTTCACGGGCACCGTGAACCAGAAACTGCCCTCTGGCGGGGCATGGGAGTAAACTCCAGTAGCCTCACGTGCCACGATTTCCAGCAGTGCAGGTGCCGCCCATCCGCTATCCGCGGGTGGGCGGCTTGCTGCGCCCACGGCCAGCGGCGCGGCATCCATCACCGCTAACACCATCCTCTTTCAGGAGAGTGAATCCCGTGCGACAAAACACGCTCGGCATCCCCGGCACGATTCTCGTCACTACACTCTTGATCACAGGCTGCCACCAACCTTCGCACTCACAGCACAGACGACCAATGACAAAACAGCACGAAACCGGCTTCGTCGCGAGGACGATGCACCTGCACGACACCGACTACCGCTACACCGTCTGGATCCCCGCCGACTACGACCCAGCCAAACGCTGGCCCGCGATCCTGTTCTTGCACGGCAAGGGCGAGTGCGGCACTGACGGTGAACTCCACACGACCGTCGGCCTGGGCCGCGCGATCCGCGCCAATCCCGAGCGTTTCCCGGCAATCGTCGTCATGCCCCAGATGCCGAAAGAGCACCGCTGGGAAGGCGACATGCTCGACCTCGCGGAGGCCACACTGGACGCCGCCTGCCAGGAATACAACATCGACCCCGACCGTATCACGCTCACCGGCCTTTCGCTGGGCGGATTCGGAACCTGGGCGCTGGGAGCACGCCACCCCGAGCGATTCTGTGCCCTGCTGCCGGTCTGCGGCGGTGGAGATCCGAAGACGGCGACGGTGCTTGCCAAGCTGCCGATCTGGTGTTTCCATGGCGACGCCGACCCGGTCGTGCCCGTTGAGCGTTCACGCGAAATGGTCGACGCCATCACCGCCGGCGGCGGAAACGTGCGCTACAGCGAACTCCCCGGCGTGACGCACAACTCCTGGGACGCCGCGTATACCGACCCCGACGTGGTCCAATGGATGCTCAGCCAACACCAGTAGTGCGGTACCTCACGATTGCGGCTCTGACACAAGGCCACCAACACCAGGACACCAACATGAACCACCATGCCCATTGCCGTGTCGCGGCGTTCATCACTGCCGCGTGCTTGCTCAGTACACTCGCCGGCTGCGCTGGCACGGGGCGTCACCATCCCGGTGAGCCACTGCAACGCACGGGCGACGAAATCGTCGTCTGCGGGCAGCTCATCCACACCGGCGCTCCGGTGGTGCTCTGGCTTGACCCCGGCGGCTATGACGCGTATCGCGCCGAGTGCCGCTTCGACCCCGACCGCATGGCCCCCGCCAATCCCGTCAGCGATTCGCCGATCCGCTACAACTCATTTCGCCGACATCTGCCGGACGACGTGGCCGCCGAGGTGCGCGCGAACGGCTGGACGTTGCCGCTGCTCCAGCAGTGGGTGGACCTGTTCGTCTATCACTACGACGTCTGCGGCACGTCGCGACGCTGCTTCAACGTCTTGCAGGACCGCCGCGGCCTCAGCGTGCACTTCATGCTCGACGTCGACGGCACGATCTACCAGACGCTCGACGTCAAGGAGCGCGCCTGGCACGCCGGCAGCGCCAATGACCGTAGCATCGGCATCGAGATCGCCAACATCGGCGCCTACGGCGACATGAAGACGCTCGACAAGTGGTATGGTCACGACTGGCTCGGCCGCGCGATGATCACATTCCCCGATAACATGGGCGAACTCGGCATCCGCACGCCCAACTTCATCGCGCGCCCCGCACACAACGACGCCATCACAGGCGAGATCAACGGCAGCAAGCTGTACCAGTACGATCTGACCGACGCGCAGTACAAGTCACTGACCAAGCTCACAGCGGCGTTGTGCTCCGCCTTGCCACGCATCAAGCCAGACTACCCGCGCGACGCGGACGGCAAGCTACGCACGGGTGTGCTCAGCGAGGAGGAGCTG
>JAFGRR010000402.1 GCA_016935035.1 Phycisphaerae bacterium
GCTGACGTCTCGGCGGCGCTACACATTGTCACGGCCCCTGCGGGCTGACCGCCGGCGTCTGCTCGGGCTGATCCGGCTTGATGAACTGATCGACGGATTGCAGCAGACGCTCGACGTCCGCCTGGCGCATCAGGAACCAGCGCTGTTTCTCGATCCAGAATGCCACGCGCGGCAGGCTGCCGCGCTGCTCCTGGGCGATCTTCAGAGTGACGGCCCGATCATCCTTCAGGCGAATGCTCACAGTCACCGGCGCCTCGGCCAACCCGGATTTCTCAAGATCGGCCCCATCGTACTCAAAGTACTTCTCGACCCGCATGGCAGCCAATTCGGTAACGAAGTCGGTCACCTTCTTCTGCGACAACTGCACATATGAGTCAGGTGGATAGCCCCAGACGCCCTCTTTCAGCAGCAGGTAGTTCGTGCCGCCCGGCGCCTCTACCTTGAACTCCGCCACGTCGGACGCCCCAAAATCGAACAGCTTCCGATCGAACAGCTCGGCCGTCAGGACATCGCGCAGCGTCGGCTCCAGCTCGTAGATGTACGGCTCATCGTCGCGCTGACAAAAGACGCCATCCGGACGCAGACTCGCGGCAAGCGCATGATGCACGGTCCGCGGCTCGACGGTGTCGGCTTGCGTCGTCGGCGCCGGCTCGGCCAGCTCGAAGCTGACGCGAATGGTCGGATCATCCAGACCGTATGCCGCCGGTTCGCCCTTCGCGACCACCTGCCGGGCGCGCAACGCGCTCAGGTTGTTGACCAGCGACCGGATGCTCTCAAGGTCCGCCGGTGCGCCCTCCGGCTGCATGTGCCGCCATTGGCCGTCTTCGCGCACCAATTGATACGTGCGCAGCGGCGTAACGACTTCAAGCCGGATCATGCTTGTGCGAGCGAACTCGAAGATCTCGCGCGACCGCAGCGCCAGTGGCGACACCAACAGCGAATCCACACGCGCTGCGCTGACGACCTGCACACTCGGTTGACCATCGACCCGCACGAATGCGTTGCGCCCGCTGCTCGTCATCGCCCCAATGCGCACGACAACCGGCGTCACCTGGCCGCGGGCCTGGATCTCCACGATGCCCCGCGGTTCATCGAGACCGTAAAAGTGCGGCTCCGCCGGCTCATCCTCGAACTCCATCGCCCGCAGATTCTCGATCGCCGTTGTCAATTCCTCGACCGCCGGCTGATCCAGCAGACGGAGATCGCCGGTGCCGCTCCACACGCCGTCAGTTCTGGTCAGGGTGACCGGCTCCTGGCCGGCGGTCGTGAGCGTCAGACGTTCGATGTCAGCGGCTGCGACGCGCGCCACGCGGCTGTCGCGCAGCTTGGCCATGTCCGGCTTGAAGCGTTCAATGGCATCACTGGCGAGCGTGAACACGGCGCCGTCCTCCGCCGTTCGGGCGTAGTACTTCTCATTGTTCAGGTCGGCGGCCCCACCGATGGTAAGCGTCAGCACGTCGCGCACGGTCTCGAACTCGGGTGCGGCGGGCTGCGTCGTGGCGGGCTGTGTGGGCGGCGTGACTTCGCGCTGCTGCTCCGTGGTCAGCTCGACGACCAGGCGCGGCGTGTCGAAGCCGCACAGCGACGGGTCGGTGTCGGCGAAGTCGTCAGCGCGCAATGTGCGGAAACCGCCCAGGTAGGTGGACATCTCCTTGGCGTCGGCGAAAGCCTTGAACGGCTCGTCGATGGCCCAATCCGCACCACTCTTGCTGAAGGCGTAGCTCTTGTCATCAACCGTCACGCGGGCGGCGACGACCTGGGTCGGATCGATGCGCAGCACGGTCTTGGCGCGGTAGTCGGCCGGATCCTTGTTCAGATCGGCGGCAATGTCGCGTTTGGCGATGTGAATTACCTGCGCGCCACCGATGCGGGCGTAGGTGTCGTTGCTCAGGGCGACGACCTTGCCCACCTCCAGCACGTGGCTCTTGCCGTCAGCCATCGTCAGCGACACTCTCGCGACGGGCGGCTCCAGCCCGCATTCGGCCGCGCCGGGTGCACCGCCCTGCCCGGGCAGCGCGTGCGAGCGCGAGGTCAGTTGCGTGACGTTCCGCGCCAGACCGTCTACCTGCCACTTTTCGCAAAGTGCCTGGACCGGCTCAATCAACCACCATTCGCTCTTGGTGGGCTCGTCGATGGCAGCGCGGCGCTCGAAGACCAGCTTGGGGTTGGTTTGCCGCTCGACGACGATCCTGGTGATGTCGTCGATTACAAGGGGTGGGTCGAAGACGTTGGTGACCGTGGTGGCTGGCGTCGCTGGGCCCGTGTTTTTGGCCGGCTCATTGTCCTGGCCGGCGACGAACATGAAATACACGCCGCCTAGAATTACGAGTAGCAGCACGAGCAGGATCGTCGTTCGGAAGTTCATGTATTGTTACCTCCGCCGAAACAGCCAAACCGCCCCACCGGCCAGCAGGGCAACGGCGGGCCAGACACCGATGATGAAGACCTTGCAGAACGTTTCCGCGGCGCCGGGCTTGAGCTTGTCCAGCATGGGTACGCCGCCCTTGCGCGGCCCGACCGCGATGCGGTCAGCGTCGCCGGTCAGCCAGTGCAGCGTGTTGATGAATAGGTCCGTGTTGCCAGGGTAGCGCTGATAAGTCGCGAAGCCGCCGCCCACCACCATCAGCCCGGCCTGCTGCGCCAGGTCGTCCGAGATGAAGCGGTCGCTGCCGAACACCACCAGCTTGCCGCCCTCCGCCTTCTCCGCTGCCATTGCGACAGGATAGGGCGACCGAATGTCGTCAGTGTCCGGCGTCGTACCGGACTTCTCGCGCAGGTCACGCTCGAAACGCTGCACATCCTCGAATGCCCATACGCGTTCGGACTCGCGCACCTTCGCGATCGTCGCGATTGACACGCCCTCGGGAGCATCCGCGAACTCGGCCAGCGGTGTCACCAACACCATCGCCACTTGTGACGATGCCAGCGGCGCACCGATCGGATGATCGGTGAACTCGATCGTGGGCGTCGATACGACGAGTACCTCGCGCGGGTCCTGATGGGCCGGAATCCACAGGTTCGGCGCTTCCGGTGACGACGTGAATTCCATCGTCACGTACTGATACCGTACGTCGATGCCCCACGTCTGCCGCAGGTAATCGAGGTAATCATACGTGCGCGACATCGGCATCATCGGCGAGGCCGGCGGCTGCCACCGCGCCATGAAGATCGCCATGCCCGACTTCGCGACCGCGTCATAGACCAACTGCTTGTCAGCTTCGCTCATGCCCGGCTCGGTCGGCGGCTGCATCGGGTTGGGCTGCGCGGGCGGCTCGGGCGGAAAGACGACGTAGATCGTCCGAACAGCGTCCTCGACGATCGGCGGCTCCTTGGCGGTCTTCACGTCCCATTCGGCCGTCACGAAGTTCGCCTTGTCCAGCAGCCCGTTGAGTTCCTGGCACGGGGCGGTCGGCAAACGTCCCATGGACGGGTTGAAGTTGTTGAAGTCGGGCGTCAGCAGCGGATCGCCGCCGTAACGCACGAAGACGACGCCGGTCTTCTCCTTCTGCGTCATGCGCAGGATCGCGGACGAAACCGCCTGTTCACCCGCAAAATCGCGACTGGGATCGGGGCCGGCACCGGGCGGGGTGTTGCGATCGCGGTAGGTCCATACGTCGTCAAACGGTACGACGAACGCCTCATCGGCGGTCTCAACCAGAATCGGCGGACGATCCGGCCAACCTTTCAACGCCGTGTACATGTCGTCGAGCTTCAGCGAGCCCAGTTTGCCGCCCTCTTCCTGAAGCGCCAGAGCCTCGTCCACCAGCGGCTTGTACTTTTCGGCGGTCGCGTCGAAGAACGCGTGGGTTTCGTCAGAAACCGCCGGCATCTGGCCAATCTTGCCGGTCATCCAACCGCGTGCGTCGGCGAGATAGGTATTGGTCAGGCTAAGCAGATCCTTGGCGGCGTCGGCGGCGCGGCCGTAGGCGGGGACATCGCGCGATTCGTTCTCGGCTACTTCCTGCACGACCGTCTGCGTCTCATTGCCAAGGCGGCGCAGGTTGGTGGCGACGATCTGGAATTCTCGGCTGCGCTTGAGTGACGGGTCGGTGTCGGCCAGTTTGACGCACTGCTCGAAATCGGCGGTCACTGCCGCCTGCAAGCGTTCGCAGAATTCACCGAACTTCTTCAGGAATTCGCGATGGGGGGCAGCCTCGTCAGCGTAGGCGGGCTTGGCGCGAAGACGGTTGAGAATCTCCTCGATCTTGCCACGGTCTTTAAGCGGATCAACCACACTGGCGGTGACTTTGCCGCGGCCGGCGCCTTCGTAGAGGTCGAGCAGGTCGCGGACGGCGTCCTGGCGGCGCTGATCGACCTCGACGTATTCAGATGGAACGGAATACAGCGCCGTCAGCGTAATGTCACCGTCGAGCCCGGCAAGCAGCGCGCGCGTGCGTTGGCTGAGGCTGTTGAGGCCGGTGCTGGTCAGGTCAACACTGGTGTGGAACTTGGCGCCCAGCACCAACGCGAAGCCAAGCACCGCCGTCGCTACCACGACGCTGATGATGACGTTGATGCCATATAACCAATGTCGTTTCGTAGCTTGTGTGCCTACCGCCATCTTCGCGACTCCACGACCTTAACCGCCAGGAACAGGAAGAACGCCGCCGTGCACAGAAAGAACACAACGCCCTCGGTGTCAATCAGCCCGCGATTGAACTGATCCAGGTGCAGGCTGATATTCACGATGCGAAACACCTCGCGCCACCAGCCCTCGGCCGCCCGGCTGATCCAGCCGGAAAACCAGACGAACACGAGCAGCGGTACGGCGGCGATCATCCAAGCCACGATCTGGTTCTTGGTCAGGCTGCTGGCAAGAACGCCCAGCGCCACGAACATCGTGCCCACCAGGATCAGCCCAATGTACGCCGCCAAAGACGCGCCCAGATCCGGCGCTCCGTAGACCATCATCAGCATGAGGTACACGAGCGTCGTTGCAATCATAATCACGTAAAAGACCAGCGAGGCCAGGAATTTGCCCAGCACGAGCTGTGCGTCGGAGACGGGTGCCGTCATCAGGGCCTCGATGGTCCCGCTGCGATATTCCTCGCTGATCGTGCGCATCGCGATGGCGGGCACAATGAACGCCAGCGCATAGGGCGTGAACTCAAAGACCATGCGCAAAGTGGCAGGCGCCCCGGGCTTGAAGCTGCCGGTGAACACCGCTAACACGCCCGTCACCAGCAGAAAACCCGCGATGACGATGTACGCGACCGGCGAGCAGAACAGCGAGAGCAACTCCCGGTTCATGATTGCCGTGGTATTTCGCATACGGCTCACCTCTCTATCGACTCGCCCCCCGCATCGAAATCACTGTAGCGGCCGACGTCTCGTCGGCCGTCTTCCTTATCGAACGCCGGCCAGCCGCCAAGACGGTGGCCTGACACTACTCGACCGGCACGGTTTGTGCCTCGTGCGCGCCGGCGACGATCTTGACGAAGAAGTCTTCGAGCGTGGCGATCTCGCGGCGTAGCTCGCGCAACGGCCAGCCGCGGCCAGCCGCCAGCGCCGCCACGGCCTCGCGCTGATCGCCTGCGGCGCGCAGGGCGACGCGCGTCCAACTTCCATCCGGCGTGCCGCGCACTTCAGTCACACCGCTCAGGCCGCGCAGGGCCGGCTCAATCTCGGTCCATGCAGCCTTCAATTCGACGATCAGTCCCGACGTGCCAGCGACGCGCTCGCGCAACTCCTCGGGCGTACCGGAAGCCACAATGCGCCCGCGATTTATGATGATGATCCGCTGACACGTAGCCTCGACCTCCGGCAGAATGTGGCTCGACAGCAACACCGTATGCTGCTGGGCCAACTCACCGATCAGACGCCGCGTCTCGCGTATTTGTGACGGGTCGAGCCCGACCGTCGGCTCGTCGAGAATCAGCACCGGCGGATTGTGCAGCAGTGCGTCCGCCAGGCCGACGCGCTGGCGAAAGCCCTTCGACAATTGTCCGATCGGCCGATCAACCACGTCGCCCAGCCAGCAGCGCTCGACCACGCCGCGCAGCGATGTCTCACGCTGCTCGCGCGTCATGCCGCGCAGCTTTCCGCGGAAGTGCAGGTATTCGCGCACGCGCATCTCGGGGTACATCGGCACCGACTCGGGCAGATAGCCGATCTGGGCGCGCACCTGTTCCGACTGTGTGAACACGTCGTAGCCGGCAACGGTGGCGCTGCCGGCTGTTGCCGGATGAAAGCACGTCAGCACGCGCAACGTCGTCGTCTTACCCGCGCCGTTTGGCCCTAGAAAGCCGACAATCTCGCCTTCACCGATGGAAAACGAAATGCCGTCCACCGCGTGGTGTGTTCCGTAGTGCTTGGAAAGACTCTTAACATCGATCACGCCGCTACCCTCCGAAGTCGCTGGGTGCAGTACGTTCGAAGTCCTCGACGGTTCGCCAGTCTGGGGATTGGCAACCGGGGCACTGGCAAGCATCTCGCGGACCGGCGCGAATAACCCCGCGCTCGCCTATGCCGTCGTTGCTACTGCCTCGGCAGAAATTCTATGAGTGGACGGGGCACTGTCAAGGGTCTGCTAGCCTGACATGGCTGCTGATGACCGCCGCCGATGCGGCAATGTGATGCTGCGCACGCGACAGCGCGACATTGGCGCCGCGGCGGTATAGCAGCCGGCAAATGTATGGTGTCTGCGTATTGCGGATTCGGTCCGTAGGCGTGGGAGTTGTGCGCGCAGCGGCTGCGGAGCCGTGACATCGTCTATGGACAACGGCCGCCACTGGGGTGTACGTCTTGGTGTGGATCAGTCCCGGACCCTTGAAAGGGTGCGGCACCCACCCTACCGCCGGTCGCGGTTGTTACACTTCGTTGGCGTATTTGGAGTTCTCGGCCAGCCATTCGAGCAGTTGCTTGATGCTGCCGCTGGCCAGTGCGATGCAGCTGTCCGCCCCGCCGTAGTACAGGTTCAATGTGTCCCCGTCGTCCCCAATCGTATACCCGCACGGAAAGACCACGTTGCCCACGTCGCC
>JAFGRR010000403.1 GCA_016935035.1 Phycisphaerae bacterium
ACCTCGTCGGCCCCGGCAAACGCCCGCTTTCGAGCATGACGCCGACGATCGTGATGAAGAACGGCCAGCCCGTGCTGGCCCTCGGCGGCTCCGGCGGCCCACGCATCATCTCGTCTGTTCTAAACGTGATGCTGAACGTACTGGATGTAGACTTGCCCCTCGTAGACGCCATAGCCAGCGTCCGCGCCCACCACCAATGGCGCCCCGACGAAGTCTACTTCGATCGCGACGCCAGCGAAGGCGAGAAGATGCTCGAGCAATTCGGACACAACGTATCGGAAGACCACAAAACTGGCATCGTCCAGGCTATCAGTTTCCTGCCCGACGGCACGATGGTAGGCGCGAGCGACCCGCGCAAGGGCGGAAGGCCGGCGGGAGTGGAATGATAAGTCTGCCCATGAACGTGCGGTATCCGCTCCTCAGGCCCGACTAATGTAGGCTAACGCGACACACGATCTTGTACGCAATTGGGCGTTGCCGTCCCCGTATGTGACCATTCTCAGAATCTAGGCAGATTGGGGCTGTCTGCTGGCACTATCGCCATGCCCTCGATTTCGACCAGCCAGCCGGGGCGGCAGACGGGGGCGGTGACCACTACTAGTGGAATATCGCCGAAGCGTTCGCGCATCTGGTCGTGGGCGAAGGCACGATCGGAGGGATCGCGGACGTAGACGACGAAATGGCTCATGTCGGCGAGGGTCGCGCCAGCGCGGTCGAGCAGCGCCGCTATGTTCTCCAGCGCGCGGTCAAGCTGCCGCTCGACGTCACCCGGGTGCACGATGTTGCCATCGCGATCGATGCTGGCCGTGCCGGAGATGATGATGTGCCTGCGATCGCGGTACGAGACGGACGTCGCCCGCTCGAATGTCACGCCATAGACGTGCGTCGGGCTCAGGTGGCCGGGTGCCCGGATGTACTCAACTTGCTCGCCACGCAGGCCGGCGATGGCGTAGGCGTCCATGCTGACGTTGGCCGCGGTGTCGGCTGACGTGCCCTCGATGCCGGAGCTGGCGACGAAATGCGTCGCCGACGTCAGGCCGCGGCTGGTGAAGAACTCCCGCCGCGCATCCACCAACCCCTGATACTCCGCGTCAATATCGCGCACAAACAGCCACGTGCGAACCAGATGGTCCGCCAACGTCAGACCCCGCGAGCGCAGATGCGATTCGTAAGTCTCGAAGATGCCGCGTGTCTGAGCGGACACGTCATCGCCGCGGCCGGTCACGCCGGTGGTCCACATGTGTGTCAGATCGCCGCGGCGCAGCGACAGCGTTGCGCCGTCGCGCGTTTTCTCAGGTGGTCCGGCGGCGTCGCTGATGTGATACGCCCACATCACGACGCGCGCCGGCGGCAATGGCGGCTGCCCTACCCACGACACGCCGCACGGCTCCGGGCTGCCATTACGACTGGCCAGTTGATCCGCATCGAGCAATGCCGCCTGATGCGGCAAGTCATCGCAGAAGAAGCGGCGAAACACGGCTGATCGCGAGTCCGCATCAATCGAGGCGAGAGCATGCTCGTACGCGTCATTCACCCACGCAAGCTGCACGGCGAAGTCGGCGGCCGCCGCCGGTGTGACGACGAGGTGGATTTCCTCGGCACCGCCGGGGCGGCCAAAGCGTGCGATGCTGACCGTCGCGGGAACGCGACCGCTCTCGACGCTGAAGTGACTATTGGGCATCGCCGAATGTACCTGGCTCATTGTCACTATTCTGCAAAGGAAAAACGCCGAACTTCAGTCCGCGGCTGCTCGAAGACGCGTTACTCGTACACCACTTCGATCGGGATCGCGGGGAGCACGCCGACGGATACGCGCTGCTTCTCTCCTGTTGTCTTGCCGTCGCGGTCACGACGGGCGATCTCCATGAAAGCCTCGACGATCAGGTTGTCGGCCAGCGATGCCTTGATCGCGTCGTGATCGGCCTTCAGCTTGAACGCGATCTCGCCGGGGACGATAGCGACGTCGGCAAGCGTGACGCCGGCCGGCGGGTCGTCCAATTCGAGTTCGAGGTCCAGCAGGCCGGCAACACGCGGCATCCGCACGCGCACCTCCGTTTCGCCGCCGGCGGGAATGCGCACCGGCGTGGCGCTGTCCAGCGTGAGCGCCCCGCGCGCCATGCGACCACCGCGTATCAGCACGACCATTTCCTGCGACGGAACGAGATGCCGATAGAGAAACGCCTGCATCATGTCCTGTGCAGGCACAACCTCGTGCGTCACCGTCTTGCCGTCAATCAGGGCGCGACCATCGAGCGTCAGATTCACCGGCCCGTCAAGCACCTTCGGTGGCGCCATGAGAGTCATGCGCACGCGATCGCACCCCACGGGAATCCGCCCGCCCTGCAACTCGAATCCCTCTGGCGCGCCTGCCAGCCTGATCTCGATCGCGTCGTCGAAACCATCCTTCCGCAGCACATACACGCATAGCGGCGCGTACCGGCCGGCGGGCACCGTGATGCTCGAAGGCGTTGCCCGCAACGCGAAGTCCGGCCGCGGCGGCCCGATCCGCACGCGATACGCATACGCCGCATCGCCATGATCCTGCGCATCAGACACCTGCACGTAGTACTTCCCGTCCGCTGGCAGTACGGTGGTGAGATACGAGTCGGCGTGATGCGTGAGCAACCCCATGTCCTGATGCAGATAGCCGTCCTTGTGCTCGTAGTCGTCATTCCAGGCCAACACATCGCCCGACGCATTCATCAGCCGCACCAGCGAATCCAGCGGCGAATGCAGCCGCCGCGCCAGCACGTCGACCACGATTTCATCGCCAGCCTTGCCATCGAACCAGAACACATCCACGTCGCCGGCCGCGCTGATGCAGCCGTTGACGATGCGCGGCAAGTGCAGGCGCTGGGCGTCGGCGATGGTGTCGTTCGACTCCTCCTCGCTGGATTCGGGCAGCGTATCAACCGCGTACGGGACCGGGTTTGAGATCTTTCGCCCCTGTCCCAGCGTGGCCTCGCGCACCTCCTCGCCGCCGGCGTGCGTGTTCAAAGCGAGACGCCGTGAGCGCAGGTTCCAGCCCTCGACCTCGGACGATTTGGCGCGGCCGGCTCGCGCACCGAGCGGAAAGACCTGCGTGATGAACGGCTGCTCGGCGATCGACAGCCGGTAAACGAAATCGTCGCGCCCGCGATAGATCGAGTCGCGAATCTCCACCGCGTATTCCCCATCCGCCGGCACCTCGAACAACAGCACCGGGTCGGGATCGAAACGGTAGTCGTCGGCGTAAGCCACTTCCTTGCCCGCTGGGTCATACACTACCAGCGTCGCCTGAAACCACCCGGGAACAGCGTCGGCCAGATATGGAATCAGTGCCCGCGCCTGTGCTTCGATCACAAGCTGCTGCCCCTGTTTGGCGTTGAAGGTGAAGTGGTCAACGTCGCCCGGCAGAATCTGGCCGTTGATCACCACCGGCAAATCCAGCGGCGGTTCCGGTGGCAGCGGGTTGTAGATGCCGGGATCATTCTGCTCCAGCTCGCGCACTTCGGGCAGTACGCCGACCTCGAAGACCATCGCGTTCGTCAAGCCAACTTGTGTCGCCAGGCGCAATTCACGCTTACCGGGCTCGGCACCGCGCGCCACCTTCACTTCCAGCAGCACGGTTTCCTCAAGCTGCGGATTAAGCTGTCGCCGCTCGATGTCGAACAGACAGCAGCGGATATTCTGCAACTCGCGCAGGCTCTTGTCTTCGAGGTTGTTGAGCAAGGGGTGTTTGGGCAGTTCGACTTCTTCCGTCATGGTGGAATCGCCATCGGCCATCATCCGCCGACCGCCGGGTGGAACCAGTGCGCCCCAGGGCGTCTCCTGGCTCACTTTGCCTTCGGCATAGGCCTCGGCCCAGCGTTGCATCGCTAGTTCGCGCATCCGCCGGGCAAGTGCCTGGCGCTGCTCCTGATCGATGCCGCGCAGGGAGCCATAGTGCTCGATGACCTTGACCTGAACACCATCGCCGGTGACATAGGCATCGCTTGCACCTCGCAGTCCCTGGCCACCGACCACGATCTGAACCACGCTGTCCTGCCGCGCGCCGGCGGGGTAGACATAGCCGATCTGCGGCGCGCGCCGGCCCTGCTGGGCATGTGCCGCCGTAGCACATGCGAGCAGTGTCACCAGCAGGATGTAGGTTGGACGCGTCATGACTTCATGATCTCCCGCAGGCAACCAGCCTCTTTGCCGCCTTCCAACGGCGGCAGCACCGCCAAGCCGCGTCCCGGCGCACCGGGCATCTCGCCTTCCGTATCGATGCCGAGCAGCTCATAGAAGCTGGCAATCAGATCACGCGGATAGACGGGCCGCTCGACGACATTCGAACCGGTCTCGTCCGACTGCCCGACGACCTGTCCACCCTTGAAGCCGCCGCCGGCCACGACCGTCGAGAAGCACTGGCCGAAGTGGCCGCGCCCACCGTTCCAGGGCGGCTCCCACTGCACGCGCGGCGTGCGGCCGAACTCGCCGCCCCACCAGACGATCGTGCTGTCGAGCAGGCCGCGTTCTGCAAGGTCCGCGAGCAGTGCCGCCATGCCCTGGTCCATCTGCGGCAGGTTGCGCTGCATCATCTGGAAATGCTGTTTATGCGTGTCCCAACCCTTGTAGTTGATCGTGACGTACGGCACGCCGGTCTCGACCAGCCGCCGTGCCATCAGGCATGATTGCCCGAAAGTGTTGCGGCCATAGCGCTCGCGCGTCTCGTCCGGCTCCTGCGTGAGATCGAACAGCTTACGGGCCTCGCCGAACATCAGGTCATATGCGTTTTTCTCGCACCGATCGAACTCTTTGAAGCGCGGGTCGTCGGGCATGGCGCGGCCGAGCGTATCCAGGTCGTGCAGCAACTCGCGCCGCGCTTGCTGACGCTTGTCGGTAATACCCTGGGCGACAATGCCCTCGACGGCGAAGACCTTCTGATTCGGATCGCCGCCGGTGGCAAACGGCTTGTA
>JAFGRR010000404.1 GCA_016935035.1 Phycisphaerae bacterium
ACGATTGCCGGTGCGGTGCCGACGGGCAAGATGTTCGTCGACGGCCTTGTCACCGGCGACATCGGCGAGTCGACGCTCGGTGAGCGGTTGATCCTGTCGTCGGGCTTCATCGCGATCACTGTGGTGGTGCGGCGCGGCACCGGCAAGCCGGCAGCGCCGGCGCATCTGCTGTCGCGCGGGTTTTCCGAAGACCCGAAGGCGCTGGAGGTGGCGACGCGCAAGGTCGAGGAAGAGCTGGACGTCCTTGCGGCAGACAACATCACCGATGTCGCCCGAATTGCGCAGGCAGTGCGCCGCACGGTCGGCAAGTGGGTCGGCGAAACCTACCGGCGGCAGCCGATGATCGTGCCGACCGTCATCGAGGTTTAGTCGCGTTCGCGCCGAATCTGTACTTGCGCAGCCCGCTACTCGCCCTTTCCCTGCGTAGCTTCAGTTTCGGCGAGTCACAGATCCTAGCTCGGACCGATGACCGGAGCCTGCGTGAAAGTCTGCGTCACCTCTGGATTCCTGACGGACCGATGACCGGAGCCTGCGTGAAAGTCTGCGTCACCTCTGGATTCCTGATGATTGGCGGAGGCGGAGGCGGAGGCGGTGGCTGCGTGGCCACCCCCGGGCGCGGTGCCACCCCCGGCAGGGTGGGTTGCGTATCGGCGGGCCCGGCAGCAGGCGCACTGCAACTGCCCTCGGCCGCGTTCCACTGTCCCCCATATAGTGAGCAGCACTCGCTGAGACGTTTTATCCAGTAGGCGTCAGTAACCCTACCTGCCGCCCAATCTTCGGTAGCCTTACGCCCGCACTCCTTGTATCCATCGGGATCCCAGGACCAAGGTGCGGCGCATGCGGTTGCCGGATTGACGACTGCGCTGCCGCCGAGCATGGCCGTTGCCGCGATGAGGATTGCCGGCACAAGGCGACGTACGTAGGTGCTTGTTCGGGGTGTCATAGTTGCTCCCTGCGTTGGCCCACGTGGCCTCGACGCAAATCCCCGAACTTGACGGAAGGTCACTACGGCTGCTGTTGGATGGCAAGAAGTATCCGCCACACCTGAGACCATGACTAGCTCTAATCGCCGTTTTCTCCGAATGTCGTTGACAACGCAATGACCGGTGGGCGCAACTTCGTCCCGAGCGGCGGGGCCGCAGGCTGTGAGTTCGCCCAGAGCTTCGGCGCGCTTCGGCACGGCCGTCACGATCGCGGAGACCCAGCCGCGACTGCTGCCCGGTGAGGAACCCGAAGTCGGTGACCTGCTGGCCGACGTGTCTTCCAAAGACTGCATCCAAATCTTAACGGGCGCAACGGCTACCCAGGTGAGCCCCGATGGCACCGCGGTACAACTCGACAACGGCCAGACCTGCACCGCGGAGCGGCTACTCGTGGCAACCGGCAGGCGCACCGACCTGGCCGCGCTCGGAGTCGGTGCGGTCGGTCTCGATGAACAAGCTCGCATCATCGAAGTCGATGGGCATCTGCGTGCGACGGATGGGCTAGGGGCGATCGGCGATGTGACCGGTAAGGGCGCATTCACGCATGTGTCGGTCTATCAGGCGCCGATCGCCGCAGCCGGCATCCTGGGCAAGGAACCTGAACCGGCCGAGTGATGGGCGGCGTGCGTCGTCTGCGAGAGCCCGCCGGGCAGAAGTTCCTTCGAAATCCTGGGTAGCAAAAATTGTACGCCGCCCGTTCAGATCTGAGCTGGCTAATCTCAAATCGGTCAATCGGCCCCTGAACAGGAAATAAACACCCGACCCGCACGCATAAACTGCTGAGAGCCGGCGCTGCGGAACCAGCGGTTTGGCTAACTCAAGCCTTCGCGGCGTACGCCGACCACTCGATCTCGGAAGCCGTCAGGTCGCGGCCCGACGGCTCAATATAGTGCCGAAGAAGGTAGTCAGGCCCGGTGTTCTCGATGAGCCGCCAATCGTACTGCGCCACAGAGGCATCCACCTCGTCGGGCAGCATGCCGAAGTGCCATATCTGCTGGCGCTCACGAAACCTGCGATAGACTGATCGTGCGCCGTAGAAATTCCTGCCCTCGATGAAATCTCGCCGGACATAGGTGAACACGAGCCGGCTACCCGGCGCCGCCGTCTGTAAAGACACAAGTGTGGCCCGGACTGCGTCCTCGGTGAGGTACTGGGTGACGCCCTCCCAGACAAAGAAGGTGCGGTGGTCGGCGCGGTATCCCTCCTTGGCGAGTTGCTCCGCGAGATCGTTCCGCTCGAAGTCGACGGGCACCAGCCGGACCGACGGCGGTGTGCCACCCAGGGCGTGGCTCACGACTGAGCGCTTGCGCGCGATGTTCTCCGGCAGATCCACCTCGAACACCGGGACGTCTGTCTGTCGAGCCAGCCGACAACCGCGGGTGTCCAAGCCCGCCCCGAGGATGACCACCGCGTCGAGGTCCGGCAACGCCTCCGCGAGCTTGTCGTCGATGTATCGCTTGCGGCAGGCCAGATTCGCCCACAGCCCGGGTCCCGAGCGCTCCGTAGCGGCGATCATCAGGTGCCGCAGCCACGCCGCCCGCGTCGCGGCCACCACTGCGCGCAACCCGGCGGGCAGGAAGGCTGAGGCCAAGTCGTCCTGCACCAGCCGGCGTTGCGGCGGCTCGTTCTGCTCCACCGCGGCCAACACCATCGGACCGAAAGCGGTCCGTGTGGCGGGGTTTTCGCGGGCCATGGCGATCAGCGCTTGTTAACCGACCCCGCGTCGACAGGCAATGCCACGCCCGTCACATAACGTGCCTCGTCGGAAACGAGCCACGCCACCGCGTTGGCGATGTCTTCGGG
>JAFGRR010000405.1 GCA_016935035.1 Phycisphaerae bacterium
GGGCAAGTGGACGTGTTCGACATCGACTCATTCGTGAGTCTGATCGTCGGGAAGTAGTCCGGCGTCGCGGCGCCCGCAGGCGAGCGGCCTGCGACATTTTCTGGAACCCTACCGTGCGGCTGGCGTGTGATCCACGCCAGCCGCCGTTTTCTTCCGCCCGGGACACCGCGGGGCCGGTTGACGGTTGTATTGACACTTCCCAATCGCCTAGAGTGGTGTCGGTTGAGGGGTGTTTTGCAAGGCGGGTTGCATTCGGATCGCGTAGGCGTGCCTGGCGACGACTGTGGGCGCGTTGTTCATAGACCGGTTCAACCTGCTGGGAATCACGAGGAGACGCATATGACCGTTCGCACCCTCAGTGTCGGCCTGTTCATCTGGACGTGCGGCTGCCTCGCGGCGGCACAGCTTACTCCCACCGATATCGCCGCCCTTCAGAAGCGCGCCGCGCAAGAAGGTTGGACATTCACCGTCGGCGAGAATGGCGCCACTCAGTACTCGCACGACCAACTGTGCGGAGCCGTCGTCCCGCCCGACTGGCATGACGAGATCGCCGCTCCCTTCCGCGATCCACCGCCGCGTGACCTCCCGGCGGCGTTCGATTGGCGGGATCACGCTGGCGTCACCCCCGTGAAGAACCAGGGCGGTTGCGGGAGTTGCTGGGCTTTCGCCGCCGTCGGCTCCGTCGAAGCGGCCATCCGCCTCAGCACCAACACGATTACCGATCTTTCCGAGCAGTGGCTGGTCAGTTGCACCAACGCGGGCACCTGCGCCGGCGGCTGGCACGATTCCGCCATCCGCTACATGATCGCAGGCAACGGCTATGTCGACGAGTGCGGCGACGAGGGGGCCGTGCTCGAAGTGAGTTGCCCTTACACCGCCAACGACGACGCCTGCGGCTGCCCCTACATACACCCGTACTACGTGACCTCGCTCGGCGACGTTGGCTGGAGCAGCAGTATCACAGCGATCAAGCAAGCGATTCTCGACTATGGACCGGTTTCCGCCTGCATCGGCGTGAACGACGCCTTCCACGCCTACACAGGCGGCGTGTTCAATGCGTGCTCGCCCGGCTGGATCGATCACTGCATCGTCATCGTCGGCTGGGATGACAGCCAGGGCACGAACGGCGTCTGGATCATCAAGAACTCCTGGGGGGAGGACTGGGGCGAAGACGGCTACATGCTGATCGAGTATGGCTGCTCGTCCGTCGGCGACTACACGTACTACGCCGAGTACAACCGCCCGGACTGCAACGCCAACGGCATCCCCGACTTCCAGGAAGTCGCGCTCGGCACGTGCGCCGACTGCAACGGCAACCGCGTCCCCGACATGTGCGAGTTGGCGAGCGGCACCGCGCATGACTGCAACGGCAACGGGATTCTCGATACCTGCGACATCGTTGCGGGCCTCTGCACCGACTGCAACGGAAACGGCGTGCCGGACAACTGCGATCTCATCGCCGGCACCAGCACCGACTGCAACGGCAACACGGTTCCCGACGACTGCGACCTCGCGAACGGTAACAGCCACGATTGCGACAACAACCTGACGCCAGACGAATGCGACATTGCCACCGGCGCCAGCGCGGACTGCAACCAGAACGGCTTTCCAGACACTTGCGACGTCGCCCTGCAAACGCCCGAGTTCGTCGATGAATCGGCCGGCGGCTTTCCGTGGATCGAGATTGCCGGCACCGGAACACCGCTCAACCTCAGTGACGACGGCGCCGCCGATGTGACGCTACCGTTCACCAATCAGTTGCTGGCAACCACCGCCATGCAGATTCATAACAACGGCGGCGTCGGCTTCGGCGGCTCCGGGCTATCGCTCATCAACGGCCCGATCCCGAATGCGTACGCCTTCGCCGGCGGTCAGGCCCTCTTCCCGTTCTGGGACGACCTCACCGACGCGAGCGGCAATGTGTATTGGCACGTCACCGGCACAGCGCCAAGCCGTACCGCCGTAGTCGAGTGGTATTACCGCCGCCATGGCATGCCGGCCTCAACTCAGACGGGCAACGAAGCGACGTTCCAACTCCAGCTCTACGAGACGCCGGTCGACGACTGCTACGCCCGGTTCCTCTACCAGGACGTGGACTTTCGCGACTCACGCTACAACAACGGCGCGTCGGCATCCATCGGCTACCAGGACGATGGTTCGTCCGGCACGCAGTGGTCTTTCAACCAACCCAACGCGGTCGGCCCCGCAACGGCCCTGGCCCTCCGCGCGCTGCCAGCGGTGTCCACGGACTTGAACGCCAATGGAATTCCCGACGAATGCGAGCGCGAGCACGGCGACTCGAATTGCGACGGCGTCGCGGACATCTTCGACGTGGACGCCTTCGTCATGGCGATCACCGCCCCGACGGCGTACGCCGCTGCCTATCCCGACTGCTCCATCAGTCTGGCCGATTGCAACGAGGACGGGCAAGTGGACGTGTTCGACATCGACGCGTTCGTGAACATCATCACAGGCAGCTAGCAAGTACAGCGTCCAAGCAAGTCGCACGGCCGGCGATCGTCATCCCGCGTTCGCCGGCCGTTCAGTGCGCGCCACAGAATATCTCCACATCTGTCGGGTTTGCTTGCTTCCCGTGCGCGTGAGAGTTACGGTGGTTCTAAGGCATAATCGTGGTAGCGTTACCGCGCACAGTGGCTAGACACTGCTTAGTCCGTATCCAGCCGCAGGCGACCGATGAAGTAGTGGGCCCTGTTCACCAAGCATTCGGCGGGCCGCCAATCGCGTCATCGAGTCAAAACTTGATCGTTTGGGTCTAGTTAGTTGTGCGTGCCGGGCGTGTGGCCGAAGTACGCACCGGGTCAACCACCTCTGTTGCAGCGTCCAAGCGTATGGACGCGACGGGCATAGCACGAACCGGCATTGAGTTGCGCGGGGCAAGCCACCGTTCCGCGCGGTTAGATGGGCTGGACGGTCGTTTCGTCGTCCGCCTGGCCTGTGGCGTGCGTTAGTGCACACTCGGCTGCGAGACCTCGATGCGCCACTCGGATGAATGACGCGCATGCAACGAAGGAGGACCATCAAATGTCACGTATCCCGTATTGCTGGGCGGCACTCGCTCTACTGCTGTTGGCTGCCGCGCCATCCATGGCCGATCCGGTGGAAACAGAATTCACGTACCAGGGCCGCCTGACGGATAGCGGCCTACCGGCACACGGCTCGTTTGACATGGTGTTTCGGCTATTCCCGACCGAGTCATCCGACGGCTCCGATGTGCTCGACACCTATCCGGACGCCGGCTCCATCACGGTCAGCGCCACGCGTGGACTGTTCACGGTCACCATCGAGTTTGATGGCCTACACTTCCATGGCGAGAGACGCTGGCTCGAAATCGAGGTCGAGGGCACCACGCTCAGCCCGCGCCAGGAGCTCACCCCCGCTCCGTACGCCCTGGCCCTGCCAGGGCTCTGGACGGAGAACAACACCACCAGCCCAAACATCATCGGCGGCCACAAGGACAACTGGGTTTTGCCTGCCGTTGTGGGGGCAACGATTGGCGGCGGCGGATCAGGCGGCTTATCCAACAGCGTGTCCGACGACTACGCCGTCATCGGCGGCGGCGAGGGCAACCGTGTCGAGTCACCCTGGACAACGATTGGCGGCGGCGAGAACAACTTCATCTTCAATGATGGAGCGTGGTCGACCATCGCCGGTGGAGCCAATAACGACATGAACGCCGCCCTCGGCACCATCGGCGGTGGGTCCGGGCACACCGTGGAAGGCCTTGGCGGCACGATCGGTGGCGGCGGCGGAAACACGGTCGGCGATCCGGGTATGACCGACTACGATGACTATGCCACTATCGGCGGCGGCGCCGCCAATACCGCCAGCTACAAATACAGCACCATCGGCGGCGGACGCTGGAACAACGCCGGCGGGTCATACGTCACCATCGCCGGTGGCAACGAGAACGAAGCTCCCAACATTGGCGCGTACGCGGCGATCGGTGGCGGATACACCAACTCCGTCCGAGGATCCTACGGCGTCATCAGTGGTGGAAACGACAATGAGGTCACCGCCGAGTGCGGCACCATCGGCGGCGGACAAGAGTGCAAGGCCTGGGGACAGTGGTCAACCGCGGCCGGCGGATACCGCAGCACGGCCACCGGAAATTACTCCACAGTCGGCGGCGGCAACATCAATACCGCCGGCAATGATGCCGCAACCGTCGCGGGCGGCGCCTCAAACCAGGCCACTAATACCTATAGCACTGTTGGCGGCGGTGAGGGTAACCAGGCTACCGGCCAATATGCCACCGTCGCCGGCGGCTATCAGAATATCGCCAGCACCTACCGCGCAACCGTCGCCGGTGGCTGGGGCAACACCGCCAGCGGATACAACGGCTTTGTCGGCGGCGGACGCAGCAACAACAACTCCGGCGACACCGCTGTCATCGGCGGCGGGTTCGAGAACCTCGTCACCGCCCGCTGGTCGACCATTCCCGGCGGCAATAACAACCGCGTAGAAGCCGAGTCCAGCATGGCCTGCGGCGCTTACGCCACTGTCTACCCTGGCCACGACAATACTTTCGTATGGTCCGACGGTACCGGCTTTGGCTCCACCGGCTCGCATCAGTTCCTGATCAGTGCCTCGGATGGCGTCGGCATTCAAACAAATGCGCCAATGGGATTCCAACTCGCCGTGAATGGGACGGCGGCCAAACCCGGCGGCGGATCGTGGTCCGTGTACTCGGATCGCCGCCTGAAGACCGACATTCGGCCGCTGGAGAATGCGCTTGAACGCCTACTGGCCCTGCGCGGCGTGACGTATGAATACACCAAGGATGCGGGCTGGCTCGCCATCCCCGGACGTCAGGTAGGCCTGATCGCCCAGGAGGTCGAGGAAGTCTTCCCCGACTGGGTTGCCGAGGACGCCAACGGGTACAAATACACCACGATCCGCGGTCTCGAAGCGCTCGTGGTTGAGGCGTTGCGCGAACTGCGCTGCGAGAGAGAAACCGAGATCGAGGCCCTGCGCGCCGAGAACCAGGAGTTGCTCGCCCGCGTCGCACGGCTCGAAGCTCTGATCCAGAAGTCAGCCGCCGCCAACGAGAGTGATGATTGACCCCAGCGAAAGGAGACACACGATGTCAGCCAAACCGACATCCCCCATCCTCGGCGTCCTCCTCACGCTCGGACTCGTCGCGCTCGCGCTCGGCAGCTACGAGATCGACTGGTGGACGATTGACGGCGGCGGAGAAACGACCAGTGCCGGCGGAGACTACACGCTCAGCGGCACTATCGGGCAGGCCGACGCCCACACCATTGCCATGACCGGCGGAAACTACGAGCTACGCGGCGGGTTCTGGGCGGTGAAACACTGTCTGCGCGGTGATGCGAACTGCGATGACTCGGTCGACGTCTTCGACATTGACGCTTTCGTGCTGGCGCTGACGAACCCGACCCAGTATCAGCAGCAGTTTGACTATTGCGACATGTCACTGGCGGACACAAACTGTGACGGTCTTGTCGACGTGTTCGATATCGACTCCTTCGTCCAGTGTGTAACGGGAACCTGTCCGCCATGCCAGTAGGTCGCGCGACGAGGCCCATGCCGGCGACTGGATGCACGTCGTCCGCTCGCCGGCGGGCACCGTGGTTCGATCGTTGATGCGATTAGCGGTGGACCGCTCAGCGTGGGTGATGAGCTGCTGGGCGACGTTTGGGCGAGCGACGCATGATCTCGATGCGTGTGCCGGGTGGTGCGCAGAAAACATACCCCTTGCCAACAATCTGCTGTATCCACTCCCCCGCCGGCCCGAGTTTGCCGCGCAGGGCATCCACGAGCGGACGAATGTCCTCGTCGCCGACGTCCTCGTTCTCTCCAAGCACGATCTTCGCGAGGTGCTCGCCTTCGAGCAGGAATCCCTGCGCCGCCACCAGCGTCGTTATCAGCAGGTGCTCGCGATCACTGAGCCCGTACGAAGTCCCGTTAATCCGGATCGCCTCGCGCGTCGGTACGTCCCCGCTGCCCGGCTTCGGCCGCGCCGTGACACCACGTCTCAGGAGCGCTTCGACCCGCGCGCACAAACGTTTGTGCGAGAACGGTTTGGCGATGTAGTCGTCGGCCCCGAGCGCCAAGCCGACAAGTTCGTCCGCCTCGTCGCCCTTGCCCGTGAGCATGATGATAGGTATGTCCGCGGTGGCGGGATTACCTTTCAGTTCGCGCAACACGTCGTCGCCCGAGACTCCAGGCAGCACACGGTCGAGCAGGATCAGGTCGGGCCGCTGTCGCATGACCTCCGCGAGTGCGGCCGTGCCGCTGCCGGCCTGTGTGCACTGGTAACCCTCTTCGCTCAACGCCCGACCGACCGTCAGCGCGACATCCGGATCGTCTTCCACAATCAGAATGTTCTTCTGGCCCATCACAGCCGGTCTCCAGCAATGCCACCTTCGATTTTATCGACGCTCGAGTGGCCTCGCTTGGCCAACTCCTCAAAACATGGCCGGACGCGTTCACGGCGCCGCGCCGCAGCCACCATCAAATACCGCGCCCACGCCCCTCAGGCAACCACAGAATCCCTTCCACGACCCCATACATCTCCCCCGTAACCTCGCGCTGCCGGATCTCCGATAGTGGAACTTATTATTGGTACACCTCCTCGGACGACACCGTCCCCCGCTAATCACCGCTCCCGCGACCGTCGACGCGCGTTCCACACCGCAACCCCAGCGTGCTGCGATCAAATGCCCCTTAGCGTGAGCGTCCCTGTGGCCGGACACTGTCCGCGTCCTGCGGCCCGCGCAAAAAAAGGAGGCCCGGAGCCGTGTTAACGACTCCGGGCCTTAAAAGCCGGCAATCACCTACTCTCGCCCGATCAGGACTACCATCGGCCGTGTGGTCTTGACTACTGAGTTCGGGATGGGATCAGGTGTTACCCCACACGTATGGTCACCGGCAACTCGTGTGCTGGCGTCGCGGCCTAAGCCGCGTGCCAGATTGCACTCGGAAGATGCCATAGGTTTGAATGCGCAAGAATCAGATCGTATTGAATTCGAGAAGGAGCTGACTCACATGAAGACTGTGTTGCCACAGTGATTCATAAATGTGGTCAAGCATTCGATCGTTAGTACCGGTAAGCTGAGGGTATTTCGACCCTTACACATCCGGCCTATCAACCTGGTCGTCTACCAGGGATCTTCAGCTCACCCGAAGGGAGCATCGAGTCCTAATCTCAGGGACGGCTTCACGCTTAGATGCATTCAGCGTTTATCCATTCCATGCTTAGCTACCCTGCCGTGCCGCTAGCGCGACAACAGGTACACCAGAGGCATGTACCACCCAATCCTCTCGTACTAGAGTGATGGCCC